>DASSSG010000338.1:0-3041 GCA_035708545.1 Bryobacteraceae bacterium
CACTGAGAGCCTCATCGAAATGCTGGAGGGGAGCGGCTACACGACACGCGTGAACCTGAAAGCGCTTCGGCCCGTGAACGAGCATTTCAAGAAGCTGCGCAGCGGTTACAAGAAATATTTAACCGATTTCATGGGCGCCGAGACGGAAATTTTCCAAAGCCAGATTCCCGGCGGGATGATCTCGAATATGGAGAGCCAGCTCAGGCAGCAGGGCGCCGGGGACAAGGTCGACCAGGTCCTGGCGGAGGTTCCGAACGTTCGCCGCGACGCGGGCTACCCGCCGCTCGTCACCCCGTCAAGCCAGATCGTCGGGACACAGGCTGTATTCAACGTGCTCATGGGGCCATACAAAGTGCTCACGGGCGAGTTCGCGGATCTCATGCTCGGCTACTACGGCGCGACGCTCGGGCAGAAGAATCAGAGAGTGATCGAACTCGCAGCCGCGCAGACGAAAAAGGACCCCATCTCGGTGCGGCCTGCCGATCTGATCAAACCGGAATGGGAACGGCTGCGCAGCGAAGCGATCGCTCTCGAGGGCTGCAACGGCACGGACGAAGATGTTCTGACGTACGCGCAATTCCCGCAGGTCGCACCGAAATTCTTTCAGACGCGCCCCAGGGGCCCGACGAATCCGAGACACGAACAAGACGCAGCGGCGAAGGCCGCACCCGGGTCTGCCAGTCCGACAACAACACCCTCGGATGGCCGAGGGCGCCTGGCCGGTCCGATTACTTACAACGTGACGGTGGGCGGGCGGGCGCACAAGGTGACGGTCGCTCCGGGCGACTGAGACGACCGTCAGCGGGAGACGAGTTTCCATGGCACAGGCCACCACTACCCTCACAACGATGGAGCAGCGCATCGCAGCACTGCACGAGAAGCGCGAACACCTGATGCAGGGCGGCGGCGCCGATCGTGTCGCGAAACAGCATGAGCAGGGCAAGCTCACCGCGCGCGAGCGGATCGACCTCCTGAGCGATACGGGCAGCTTTCTCGAAGTCGGCCTCTTCGCCGAGCATCGACAGACGAACTTCGGCATGGCCGGGAAGAAGCTTCCCGCCGACGGAGTCGTAACCGGCAGCGCCACCATCGATGGCCGGCTGGTTCATCTGGCCAGCCAGGATTTCACCGTCGCGGGGGGCGCCGCGGGCGAGGTCCACTCTGACAAGGTGGTCGAGATGATGAAGATGAGTCTGAAGACCGGCTCACCGTTCATCTTCATCAACGATTCCGGCGGCGCGCGCGTGCAGGAGGGCATCGATTCGCTCGCCGGCTATGGGCGCGTCTTCTACCACAACACAATGCTGTCCGGTGTTGTGCCGCAGATTTCACTGATCTGCGGGCCCTGTGCAGGCGGCGCAGCGTACAGTCCCGCGCTCACGGATTTCATCATCCAGACGCGCGCCGCGCAGATGTTCATCACCGGACCTTCGGTGATCAGGCAGGTCACGGGCGAGGTTGTTACTCCCGAGCAGCTGGGCGGACCGGCGGCGCAGATGAGCTACTCGGGTGTGGTCCACTTCATCGCCGAAAATGACGAGCACGCCGCGCAGATTTGCCGCAAGCTGATCGGCTATCTGCCGTCTAACAACCTCGAAGATCCTCCGCGTGTCGTGACGCAGGATTCGCTCGAGCCGAATCCGGATCTGAACAGCGTCATACCCGATGACCCGAAGCAGCCGTACGACGTGAGGCGTGTAATCTGCGGCATCGCTGACCTCGGCGAGTTCCTCGAGGTGCAGACCAGCTACGCACCGAACGCGGTGGTCGGCTTCGTCCGGCTGGCCGGTTTCTCGGTCGGCATCATCGCGAACCAGCCGAACGTCCTCGGCGGAGCGATGGACATCAACGGATCGGACAAGATCGCGCGCTTCGTTCGCTTCTGCAACGCGTTCAACATCCCGCTCGTCACGCTGGTCGACGTACCGGGGTTCATGCCGGGCGTGCAGCAGGAGTATGGCGGCATTATCCGGCACGGGGCGAAAACACTTTTCGCCTACTCCGCCGCGACCGTGCCAAAGCTCACGGTCATTCTGCGCAAGGCCTACGGCGGCGCGTACGTCGCGATGTGCTCGAAGGAGCTCGGCGCGGATCGTATCTTCGCCTGGCCCACGGCCGAGGTAGCGGTCATGGGCGCAGAAGGCGCCGTCGAGATCGTGTTCCGCAGCGAGATCCAGAAAGCGCAGGACAAGAACGCCGAACGAGCCGAGCTCATCAGGACATATCGCGAAACGTTTGCGAACCCGTATGTCGCGGCTTCGCGGCGGCTCGTGGATGACATTATCGAGCCCGCGGAGACGAGGCGGATGTTGGCGCAATCGCTCGAAATCCTCGCGACAAAACGCGAGCTGCGCCCCGGTAAGAAGCACGGGTTGATACCGCTATGACGCACCTCGTGATCGGATTCGCCGCGGCCGCGCTTGGCTGGGTCCTCGGTACGAGAAGTACGCGGCGAACGATCGCTCAGGAACTCGACCGGCGGGTTGCCGATCTGGAGCTGCGGCTGCGAGCCTCGCTGGTTCCCCCAACGCCGGCGCAGGCAGCGCCAATCGCCGTTCCCAAAGCCGCTCCAGCGCCGGCGGCGCCGCCGGTCGAGGAGATTTCGACGGAGATTCTGGCTGTCCTCTCTGCGGCAGTTTGCGCATATCTGGGGAAGCCGGCGCGCATACGCCGCGTGCGGCGTGTGCAGTCCGGGTTTAATCCGTGGGCACAGCAGGGGCGCGTGTACGTCATGGGATCGCACGCGCTGTCGCGCTGAAAGAGATCGCGAATGAAACTCCGAATTACACTCGACAACAAGACGTACGACGTTGAGGTGGAGATCGAGGAATCCCAGGCGGCCCCTGCCGCGTACGCACCAGCCACGTTCGTATCCTCGGCTGCAGCGGCTCCGATGCCGGCCGGGGGTGTCGCGACGCCAGCGCCGCCGGGTGTGGCCGAAGGCAAGGTCTGCCGCAGCCCGATCGTTGGCATCATCGTTCGAATCAACGTTCAGGAAGGCGAACACGTCGAAACCGACGACACTATCCTCGTGCTCGAGG
>DASSSG010000339.1:0-2295 GCA_035708545.1 Bryobacteraceae bacterium
ATGGGCATTTCTTCAGGACAGGCCCGGATCTCACCCCAAACACCGACGACGACACGCGCGTGTATTTCTGGGGAGTGAACCTCGCGTTCAGCGCCAATTTTCCCGCCGCTGAAGATGCAACACGCATCGCGAAGCGCCTGCGCCGGCTCGGTGTGAACCTCGTTCGACTGCACCACATGGACTCCTCCCCCGATCGGGTCGCGACGAGCGCGTCGAGCCTGCTGACCCAGGATCCATATCCGACGCTCAACACATACTCGGTCGAGCGTCTGCGCGCGTTTATCGTGGCGCTCAAAGCCGAGGGCATCTATATCAATCTCAACCTCCACGTCGGATACACGTTCCGGCCCGCAACAGACGGGATACCCGTGCTCGAGCGCTTCCCGTCGCAGAGCAAGCCGGTGCACATCATTCATCCTCGTATGGTCGAGCTCCAGGCCGAGTACGCTCGCAAGGCGCTGAACGCGTTGCAACTCACCGATGACCCCGTACTCGCCATGGTCGAGATCAACAACGAAAGCTCGCTTTCCGACAGCTGGCAGCGGGGATCTCTGTCGCAATACCTCACAGGCGAGTACCGCGAACTATTCGGCCGGCAGTGGAATGAGTTCCTGCTCGCGCGCTACCAGAGCACAGAAGCGCTCCGGGAAGCGTGGAGCGGCGCCGATTCGGACGGGCCCAATCTGCTGCCGAATCGCTGGGGAGTGGAGAACCACACGCGGGGCGAAGTTCGGCTCGAAGTGCAAAGCGACGCCGACCCGGCAACAGCACGGGCGGAAGCCACTGACGGCGGCGCGTCAGTGATTATCAAGCAGGTCGGGTTTTCGGTAACCACCGACCGGCCGTATGTCGCCGAGGTGGAACTTCGCGCCGATCTGCCGGCCGGCGTCAGCCGGAATGTCTACTGGGACGTCAAGCAGGACACCAGCCCGTGGCGGACTCTGGCTGGCCGCACGGTTTCGGTGACACGCGACTGGCAGACCTTCAGAATGGCGGTCACTCCGGCCTTTCCTCTGACCGATGTCGGCCGCTTCGCCGTGTCGATCGAAAATGTGAGAGCGCCCGTCTACATTCGGAACTGGCGATTCTTTCAGGCCGGACGGCGTGGGCTCGGCGAGGCCGAATCACTCGAGGACGGCAACATCTCGCTGGTGTCGGATTCCGAGATCCCGGTGGCCCGCAGGCTCGAGGATTACCTGCTGTTCATTGCCCATCGCGATCGCGCCTACCTCGCGGAGATACTTGCCGCGGTGCGCGAGACTGCCGGGCCGCTGGTGCCCGTCGCTGGCACGCAGTTGTGTTTCGGCGGGCTCCTCAACTACGACTCGCACGATGAGCTGAGCTATCAGGACCACCACTTCTACATCGATCACTACAACTTCCCGAACGTGGCATGGGACAGCCGCGACTGGCGCATCCGGGACAGCTCAGCCGTCGGCACAGCCCTGTCGCAGTACCTGAGCATGGCCGCGGCCCGGCAGGCGGGGCGGCCGTACACGGTCAGCGAATACAACCAGAACTGGCCGAATACTTATGCGGCGGAGATCGATCCCACGCTCGCAGTGTTCGGGCGCTTTCAGGACTGGGATTCGGTTATGCATTTCGCGTGGTCGCACAGCCGTATTTGGGACGACAACGTACCGAAGGGTTTCGACCTGAACGGCGACTGGACGAAGTGGCCGGGCTTCGGGCAGGCGGGTTGGCTGTTCCGCAGCGGCGCGATTCGGAACGGTCTCACTGCCGTGGAGATCCCAGTATCACAGACGATGCGGTTGCAGGCCACCCGCGAGCGCCGCAATGGCAACGTGCCCGCATTTCTGACGGCCGCAATCGGCTATGACCCGTACACTGCGCTCGTGCACCCCGTGCGCCTGGCGAAGGACAGTGAGGCGGAGATTCCTCCCGAGGCTCGTGTCCGGCAGGATATGCCCGCGACAGCGGACACGGGCGAATTCTCATTTGACGCAGCGAACAAGCTCTTCCTGATTCACGCCGGCCGTGCTGCAGGCGTATTCGGCTTCGCCGGATCGCGCAGCGTCACTGCGGGAGCCATTGACGTGCAGTTGGCGGATACCGCGCGTGGGTTCATTTCGCTGCTGGCGACGCCGCTCGATAGGCAGAACCTCGGAGAGCCCGGCCGTATCCTCGTGTCGAACCCCGGGTACTCGCTTCGGACACAACCTGGCTCGAATCCGGCGCGCCCCCAGCAGCTCGTCAACTACCCTGGCACGCGAGACTGGTGGACCATCGAGACTGACCCGGCCTACGCGACCCGGCCGTCCGGGAGCCGTGACG
>DASSSG010000340.1:0-5044 GCA_035708545.1 Bryobacteraceae bacterium
GCGCAATTCGGACAGCCTAAAGCATCGCGGCGCCGGGCGACAATAACCGAAACAAGTTAGTCGTCCGCGGAACATCCTGGCAAGGCTGTGATGTCCGCCGAGGCGGTCACCCGGATGTGCCGCGCCCCGCGCATATATCACAGCCTCCCTGTACGGCAGATTCCGACGAGTGGGCGGAATCTCAAATCTGCCGCGTCTTCCAGCGGCCCCGCATGAACATCGCGGCAGCCAGGACCGTCATCACCAGCTCTGCCGTCGGAATGGATATGAACACACCGCGCACGCCCATTCCCATCGGATGCGCGAGTCCCCACGCGAGCGGAATCTCGCAGAGCCAGAATCCGACGACGTTGATCATCGTCGGCGTAACTGTGTCGCCGGCGCCGTTAAATCCCTGCACCAGCACCATACCCCACGCATAGACCACGTTGCCGTAGCCGAGAATGCGCAGGCAATCGACGGCATGCGGGACCACCGCCGGATCGTCCGTGAACAGCCGCACGATGGCTTCCGGCATGCCGATGAACGCAATCGCGATCACGGCAAGCACGATCATGTTGTAGAAGCCGGTCAGATACACCGCGCGCTCCGCCCGTTGCGGCTTTCGCGCGCCGAGATTCTGGCCGGCCATTGTCGCCGCCGCTCCGCTCAGTCCCCATGACGGGAGGATGGCGAAGATGAAGATGCGAATACCAATCGTGTAGCCTGCGACGGCCGAGGCGCCGAATCCGCTGATGAAACGCACCAGCGCGATCCAGCTCGTGTGCGCAATCGCGAACTGCAGGATACCCGTGACGGAAACGCGCATCAGCGACGTAATTACCGCCGGCACGATACGCAGATCCTCGCGCCGGATCAGGACGCGGCTTTTGCCGCTGCCAAGAATCCAGAGCTGATAAAGCACTCCGGATCCGCGGCCGATGACGGTCGATACGCCGGCGCCGGTGACGCCAAGCTCCGGAAACGGACCGAGTCCGAAGATGAAGCACGGATCGAGCGCCATGTTGATGAGGTTCGAGAACCAGAGAACCCGCATGGCGATCGAGGCGTCGCCGGCTCCGCGGAAGATCGCGTTATTCAGAAACAGAAGCAACACCGTGATGCTGCCGCCGAGCACCAGCGCCGTGTACTGTTTGCCGGTTGCGACCAGGTCGGCCGGCGCGCCCATGAGCTCGAGGAGCCGCGGCGCAAGCCAGTAACCGGGCACTCCCATGAGTACGGCCAGCACCACCCCGAGCACGATCGCCTGTACGGCCGCCGTCGCGGCCGCGCGGGGATCCTTTTCGCCGATACGCCGCGCCACCATCGCGGTCGTCGACATACTCACGCCGATGGCAACCGCGAAAACGAGCGTCAGCATGGATTCCGTGAGGCCGACCGTCGCGATGGCATTTGCACCCAGGCGCGTCACCCAGAAAACGTTGGTTATGGCGAACAGCGATTCCATAACCATTTCGAGCACCATCGGAATTGCCAGCAGAACGATTGCCCGGCTGATAGAGCCCTCAGTGAAGTCCCGCTGCGATCCCCGAATGGCTTCACGGATGGATTGCCAGATAGTAAGCCTTTGTTCCGTTACGGCAGCTGCCGCCATAATCAGCGCCTCCTGCGCGCCTGCGAAGAAACCTCAGACCCGATAGGGACCGATGGGAATGAATTGCTGAGTAAGTTGCGGAGTTGAGCGGCTGTTAGCTGCTAATCGCGGCCTTAAACAGCGGAACCGCAACCGGGAACGCGACACCCGCGAAGATTACAGCGACCGGCATCCGACTGTCGTTGCTGTCCATGGAGTGTGCATCCTTACGCATGAGAGGCCTCAGGGTCTTTTCCCCTGTTCTGATTACTATAAACCCGACGCGCTTTAAGTTGCAACAAAAAACTCCAGAAAGCACGAGGATTCGTGCTTGCGCGGCGCGGCCTGGACGAGCCACCGCACACGGTGGCAGCTATTCCTGCATTGTTGATTGGGACACACCGGTTCGAGCCACCCAGCGGCAGTGCATGCACTCGCCGCCGTGCCGGCGTGCCGGCTTGCATGGTTGTGGGCGCGCCGCTGATAATTAAAGTCCGGCA
Organism: Bryobacteraceae bacterium; assembly: GCA_035708545.1. Taxonomy (GTDB): domain Bacteria; phylum Acidobacteriota; class Terriglobia; order Bryobacterales; family Bryobacteraceae; genus DASSSG01. The sequence goes on from DASSSG010000340.1 coordinate 2,074, forward strand.
CAGCAACCCCGATGGCCGCCCGACCGCCGACAATCAAGACCGCGATAGCTCCCATGCTGTCCGTCCGGAATGGAGCGAGAGCGATCGACTTCTATAAATCCGCATTCGGGGTTTCGGAGTTGTTTCGGCTTGACGCCGAAAGGGGAGCGGTGGTGGCTCGGCTTGCAGTGGGCGACGCGGAATTCTGGGTCGCCGACGAGTCTCCGGAACATTTCAATTTCAGCCCGGAGACCCTGGGCGGTGGTTCCGTGCGAATGGTGATGATTGTCGACAATCCCGATGCAGCATTCGAACGCGCGGTCACAGCGGGAGCCACGGTCGTCTGGCCCGTCGCTAACGAGCACGGCTGGCGTTTAGGGCGGATTGCCGATCCGTTCGGGCACCATTGGGAAATCGGCAAGCCCCTGGCCGCGAGCGCCTGAGCGCGGTTGCTCGGTTCCTGCTGCGGCACTCAGACCGCGGCTTACGCTGCCGTGGATCGGCCCGCTCACAGCGGACGAAACCGATGTGCCACAGACAGGTACATTGCATACGCTTCATAGATCTCGCGAGCGGTTCACGGTGAAAGCCACAACAGCCCACGAGCTGCGGCTGTCCAACAAATAAGAGGCACCTGACATGGCCCGTAAATCGCTGACGCGAAAACCGGAAGCTGTTCCCGAAATCCCCAACCGAACGCCGCTCGCTGCGAAGGTGGCTAAGCGCAGGCGTGGACCTTCGCAGAACGATCAGCCGCGGCGGGAGGCGTTTCGTCGCGCGTCGGAAAGCATGAAAGGACGAGCGGGCAGCTAGGCGGACGTGCGCCGTAACAGTCGCATTCCTGTCCTCAGCAGAACATACAGCAGCGCGCTCGCTGCCACCCACTGACCCGCGAACAACGCGTAAAACACGCCCGAAGCGCTCCAGAAATCTTCGTGCCACATGAGCCGGATCAGCGGGACGTAGGTGTCCACTTCAGGCCTGGGCACAAAAGGCGTGAGCGCGCCGCCCGCGACCGCGATGGCGAGAGTAGCGCCCCGGCTCATTTCCCGGACTGAGTGCCGTACCAACTCAGCCACGCGGCAGCGTCGTTGCCCAGCCGCTGCTGTGTGATCTCACGAAGCGCCTGGAAGACCCACTTCTTCGTCGTCTCATCGAGATTTGGATCCTGGCTGAAGCGAACCAGCTCAGGGACCGCTTTCTGCCGCAGCTCACGCGTCAGCATGCCTGAATCGGCCAGATTGCAGGCGGCCCGCTCGCGCAAATCATGCGATGCATCGTTGCGGAGGACTTCGAGCAGCGGTGCGATCGTGCCTTCCGTCCCAAGCAGGCCGAGGCCGTTAATCGCGGCCGAGCGGACCGCCGGCTCGGGATCCCGCACGTAGAGCAGCAGAGTGTTCAGCACCGTGTCGCGTTCGACGCCGCGATTGCCGAGAATGCCGAGTGTGGACAGCTCAAACCACTTCCCCTCCGTAGTCGCCGCCGCTCTCCGGATCAGCTCCTCCACGGTCTCGGTAGTCTTGCGCATGTTGTCGCGAGCGAGCCAGATCTCGAGCGCCGCGGCGCGCACGCGCAGATCACTCGAGAAGTACGCCGTGTTCGTCAGCGTTTCCAGCTGAGCCGTCGATTGAATCTGGCCGGTCCACTCGCTGGCCCGTTTTGCAATCTCCTCACCGGCGCCATGATAGTGATTGATCGCCTTCTCGAGCAGCCGTGTCGCCTGGGCCTGCGGCGACATCGCGTTGAGCTCCTCGAGGTCATGCTCCGACAGAGTGCCCGAGGAGGCTACGAGCGGCGCGCCGCCGAGCTGCAGGAGCGTACCGATTTCGGATACGGTCCGCACCAGTCCTTCGCTGCCTGCGATGGCCGCGGCCGCGCCGGCGCCGAGGACGAGCAAAGCCAGCCGAACACGCGTCATGTTTGCATCATGATGCCACAGCGGCGGCAATGGAATAAGTTTTCTCACCTGGGTGACCGTGTATCGGTGAGGACACTCTCGACCTTCGTCAGGGTCGCTCTGTCAGGTGAGTTCGCACGCGCCGGCTGCCGGAATGCATCGATAAACGGGCGCCTCGATTGCGTACTTCCGGCGGTACTCTGCACGTATCCGCTCGGCAAAGGTGTCCACTGCGTCTGTGCGCACGAGGTTTACCGTGCAACCGCCGAAGCCGCCGCCCGTCATGCGGGCTCCATATACACCGTCCAGGGCGAGCGCGGTATCGACCAGAAAGTCAAGCTCGGGGCAGCTCACCTGGTAATCATGCTGGAGGCTGCGGTGCGAGGCGATGAAGAGCTTCCCCATGAGCACGAGGTCAAGCCGGTCTGATGCCGCCCTGAACTGCTCCACACGTTCGTTTTCGGTGGTCACGTGCCGCGCCCGGCGCCACGGTATCTCGGGGATGGCACGGCGAAACTGGCCCAGCTCGGCCGATCTTACGTCGCGCAGGCTCTGAACATCCGGTCGTCGTTGCCGAATCGCAGCTACTGCCTCGGTGCACTCGCGCACGCGGTCGCGGTACGCCGAGCCGCTCAGCTCGTGTTTAACCATTGAATTCACCGCGATGACGGAGACCTGCTCGGGAAGACGCACGAGCTCGTGCGTAACGCTGCGGCAATCGATCCTGACCGCGGCGCCCGGCGCGCCGTGGAGGCAAACGTACTGATCCATAATGCCGCACGGCATGCCCACGAACTCGCGTTCCGCCGTCTGGCACAAGCTCGCGAGTTCCGTCTTGTCGATCGAGCGGCCCGCGAGAAGCGCGAGCGCCGTGGCGACCTCGATAGCCGCGGACGAGCTGAGTCCGGAGCCGACGGGCACAGTCGAATGGATTACAAGGTTGATTCCGTCAAGCGTGTAGCCGCGGCGAGCGAGCTGCTGCGCTACACCGACGACGTAATCCGTCCAGTCCCCCCGCGTGCGTGCGTCGAGGACATGGGGCACCGAGAACTCATGCCCCTGGTCGAGGTTTGCGGAGTACACGCGGAGCATGCG
>DASSSG010000341.1:0-2033 GCA_035708545.1 Bryobacteraceae bacterium
GAAACGCTTGGCGGCCAGCACGGGTCGCGCGAGATCGACGTCTGGAAGCTGCGACTGGACGGCACTGGCAGAGATTTCGTTCGCATTACCAACTTCAACGATTACCAGGGCTGGAAGGCATCAAACCCCGTAGTATCTACCGATGGACGCCTGATCGCGTTTCAGATCGCGCGCACCGCCGACGAGGCGGGGGTGGGCTACGGCATCGTGCTGCTGCACCTCGACAGGAAATGATAAGAAGTCCCTGCATCTGCGCTTTGCTGCTGTCTGTGGGCCTGCGCGCGGACGCCCGCGAGGTCGCTATACGAGCAGACGACGCCCTCGGCCAGCCCGCGACTTACGGACTGGAGAAGCTTTCGGACGCTCTGCGAACCAGGAGCCACACAATCACTCGCGAGCAGGGGGGGATCACGATCTTCGCGGGACTGACCTCCGGCGCCGCGGCCGGCGTGCTGCGAGCGATGAAAGCTCCCGTCCCTGAGGGCCCGCAGGCGCTTGTTATTCGACGAACGACCGTGCAGGGGAAGCCAGCGCTCGTACTCTGCGGATCGGATTCCCGCGGGTTGATGTACGCCGCCCTTGACACCGCCGATCGCGTGTCCTGGAGCAATCCTGCGGGCGACCCGCTGGCGCACGTGCACGACGCCGCCGAGACGCCGTACATAGCCGAGCGCGGTGTTTCGATGTACACCATGCAACGCGCATACTTCGAGAGCCGCTTGTACGACGAACGGCACTGGGAGCGCTATTTTGACCTGCTCGCGCGCAGCCGCATCAACGCATTCACCGTGATCTTCGGCTATGAGAACGGCGGATTCATGGCGCCGCCCTACCCGTATTTCTTCGATACTCCGTCACATCCCGACGTTCGCCTCGTCGGCATCACGCGCGAGCAGCAGGATCGAAACGTAAATGCGTTCAAGGCCGTGATCGGTATTGCCCACAAGCGCGGAATCGAGGTCACCGCGGCGATCTGGGATCACATCTACCGTGGCGGCGTGCAGGGCGGCGGGATCGCCGGCGCCTCTGAACTCGCGGGAAAACCTGTACCGGGTCTGGTGACAGGCCTCACGGCTGACAATCTCGCGGCGTATACCAAATCGGCGCTGCGGCGCTTTATGCAGGTATTTCCTGACATCGATGCTCTCGAATTTCGGATGCACACCGAATCCGGTTTGAAGCGCGAGGAGATGGAGGGCTTCTGGCACGAGGTCTTCGTGTTGCTCAAACAGACAAAACCGGATCTCCGCATCACGCTCCGAGCCAAAGACGTGCCCGACAGCATCATCGAGGACGCACTGCGGCAGGGTTTGCGCGCGCGGATGGAAACGAAGTTCTGGATGGAGCAGATGGGCCTGCCATTTCATCCGACGCATATAAACCGGCAGAATCAAACGGACCGCCGCCACGGCTATGCGGATCTGCTGCGTTACCCGCAGCACTATCGCGTCCTCTGGCGCCTCTGGAGCGGCGGCAGCACGCGGCTGCTCTTGTGGGGCGACCCCGAGTACGTCCGCCGGTACGCCGGCAGCGCTCGGCTGTACGACGGCGACAGCATCGATGTTAACGAGATGCTCGCGACGAAGATGCTGGGTGAGCCGCATGACAGGCCGCCGCTGCCGATTCTGAATCCGAAGTACAAGCACTACGACTACGAGTTCGAGCGTTACTGGCATTTCTACCAGCTGTGGGGCCGTCTCAGTTACAACCCGGCAACGCCCGCCGAGGTGTGGCAGCGCGAGTTCGATGGGCGCTTCGGCGCCGCCGGGCCCGATCTCATGCATGGTCTTCACCTGGCGAGCAAGGTACTTCCGCGAATTGTGGCCGCCGCATATCGCTATCAGCTCTTTCCGACGACCCGCGGGTGGGCCGAGATGATGCGCAAGGAAGATCTGCCGAGATTCGCTGACCTCGAAGGAACTGACATCGAGCAGTTCCTGAGCCCGCGGGAGGAGGCCCGCAGCCGCCTTGGCGGGACGGACGCCTCGAAGCGACGCCCACAGGAAACCAGTCGCTGGTTCGCGGACACGTCG
>DASSSG010000342.1:0-6088 GCA_035708545.1 Bryobacteraceae bacterium
CGAGCTCTACGATCTCGAGACCGATCCGAACGAGTTCACGAACCTCGCCACAAGTACCGCACACCGTGAACCCATGGAGGACTGCCTGCGCCGGATCAGCGCGTGGATGCATGCGACGTACGACTTTCTCCCGCCCGCGCGATCGGCGCGAGGTGAGCCGAGTCCGGGGCGCGGCTGGCCGGTGTCGCTGTGATCGCTGCTGTCCTCTGAGGCTGCCGATATTGCTCGCAGCGCTCAGCGCGAACACGTAATGCAGGGGCGCTGGCTGGGCATCGGGAACTCGTTTGGTGCTCGGGTGTCGGGGCGCCGGGGCTTTGCCGCGCGCTCCAGCTTCGCGATCGCCTTCTCCGTGAACACCAGGCTGCGAATGTGTTTCAGCACGAGGTTGAAGTACGCGGGATCGCGATGTTCGGGAGCCGTGTCATCGCGCACCTCCGCCAGCCGCGACGGCAACACGTGCGCGAACGGAAAGATCTGCAACTGCCGCCACGGCATGTAGCCCCAGCTTCCGCCCGACTCGAAGACCGCGTCGCAGCTCGCGAGCTCTTTCTTCAGGTTCGTCGGCGTCGTCGCGCGCCCGTTGTCGTCTTCATTCATGTAGATGGGCCCCGGCATGGCGGGATCCGCCACCAGCTCCGCGATGCGAGCACGCTTCTTCTCCGGCGGCTGATTGTTCCCGTGAACGATCGTCAGATCGCCATAGCTGCGTACACCGTCGTAGACGCGCATGCCGCCGCCCGTCGATGCGCTGATCGGCACGCGAAAACGCGCCCGCTTCGCATCGAATCTGCTTCGCGCGAGCTGAATCAGCTTGCCGATCTCGTTGTGGACGTACCGGTCATGATCCCAGGCATTCACGTCGTGCTCGTTGGCGATCTCTACGACTACATTGCGCAGATTGTTGTCGATGATCCAGTCGGTCGCATTCACAGCGGCACGGTCGATCGCTGCCGTGTTCTCGAGCACCTCATCCTGATGGGCATAGAAATAGATCAGGTTGAGGACCATCCCACGGCGGTCGAGTTCTTTCGCGAGGCGCAGGGCACGATCGAGCCACGGCTTCTTCGGCGAGCCATCCGAGTGGAATGCGCTCATCAGGGCTCCCTTTGCCGGGCCCGGCTTCGCGTCACGTGTTCGCCTGATCGTCGATGCGACCTCATAGGCCATATTCGCTCCCTGAAGCGAGACGCTGATCGCGAGAATCCCGTGCGCTTTGTATGTGTCGAGTGCGGCGATGATTCGCGCGGTATGGGCGTCCGGATCGAACGGCGCTTCGGTCAGCCACTCGTCATGGAAGATCCCCTGCGCAATCCTGAGATTCATCATGCGGCCGGCGGCTTCCGGCCGGAACTGCGCGCCCGAGTATGTCCTGGCCCACCGGCCGGCCCCCGCACGCACGTAGAACGACCGTTGATCGTAATCTGTTCCGAGCATCTTGCCGGTGGCGATCTCGATCGCCCTGCACGCGCCCGCGCCGGCGATCAGGACAACGAGGACATAAAGAGGCTTCAGCACACCATTCAGTGCGCGTGCTGATGCTCGTGCGCGTGCGCGCGCGCCACCGGCTGAATGCAGCACGGGCCTTCAGCAACGCCGCAGTGCTCATGCTCGAATTGAATCGTCGTGTGGCTTATATGAAAGCGCGCCGCCAGCATGTCGTTAATGCCCTTCAGAATGCACCAGCTTTCCGAGGGCGGCACGTCGGGGATGCGCGCGTGACAGCTGAGAGCGTGCGCAGTGGAGCCGAGGCTCCAGATATGCACGTCGTGCACATCGAGGACGCCAGGCACACCTTTGATCGCACCCACCACGTTCTGCAACTGCATGCCCTTGGGCAGGCCCTCGAGCAGGATGTTCAGTGAGTCGCGGATAATGTCAACCGCGGTCCAGATGATCAGCACGCTGATCAGGATCGAGAGTACCGGATCGACGGCAAGCCAGCCCGTATAGCGTATCCCTATAGCGCCGATGATGATCGCGACAGACCCGAGCGCATCGCCCATCATATGGATCGAAGCGGCGCGGATGTTCAGGTCGTGCGTATGCGCTCTGCGCAAACCGAGCAGGATGCCGGCGTTCAGGGCAAGGCCAAGACCGGCGACGACGATCATCGCGCTCTCGTTCACTGCCTGAGGGCTGCGCAGACGCTCGTAGCTCTCCCACAGCAGATACCCCGACAGGAGGACCAGTGCGAGCGCGTTGACGAATGCCGCCAGCACGCCGCCGCGATGATAGCCGTACGTTTTCGTTTCGTCCGACGGCTTGCTCTGCAGCCAGACACCGAACATGGCCAGCAACAGCGCCAGGGCGTCGGTGAAGTTGTGGCCGGCATCGGAGATCAGCGCGAGGCTGCCTGACCAAACTCCTGTCAACAACTCGATGACGACGAACAGGACCGTCGCCGCGAGCGAAATCGCGAGAACGCGGCCGGTGGCGTGCTGGTGGTCGTGACCCACTAGTAACAGTTTAGAATCTGGTCACCTCGGTGAAGCGAAAGCCCCGTATTCTCATGGCCGGCACGACCATGTCGAAGCTCTCTTCGCCGCTGGCGCGAACGGAGGTCGAGAGACGTTCCACGTTTTGCAGCATCTCGACCACGCTCTGGTTGAAGCGGAAATTGCGCAGCCCGGCCGCGAGCCGGCCGTCCTCGATCAGGAAGGTGCCGTCGCGCGTCATGCCTGTCATGACCTTTTCGTATGGCTCGACCTCGCGGATGTACCAGAGCCGACTGACCAGTATGCCGCGCTCGGTTGCGGCGATCAGGTCGTCAAGCGTGGCGTCGCCACCTGCAATCACGATATTCACCGGCATCTCTCCCGTTTCGTTCGGCAGCGCGAAGCCGTGTCCGGTCGGCTCGCGGCCCTCGCGAGCGGCGGAGACTCGGCTGAAGGGAATGTCGCGGACTACCCCGTCCTCGACCAGCGTGAGCCTGCGACGCGGCACGCCTTCGCCGTCGAACCGCGGTCCGTTCTGCTGCGGGTGATCGACATCATCGAAGATACCTATGTTGTCGCCGAACAGCTTCGTCCCGATGCGCTCGTTCAGGAAGCTGCGTTGATCGTGTAATGACGTCGCGCTGAAGTCGGGGAAGATCTGGCCCACGAGATCGAGCACGGCCGCCGGCTCGAGCACAACGGTGTATTCGCCGGGCGGCAATTCGCGCGGGTTAGCCGACAGCCGCGCTTTCATCGCGGCACGTCGCGCCAGCTCGGACGGCCGGACGTCTTCATGTACAGTCGACGAGAGCTTCGCCCACCCGGAGCTGTCCGATGCCATCGCTGTTACCGAGAAAACCGTCGAGGTTTCCGAGTATTGGCGAGCGAGCCCGCGTGAATTGAACAGGGCATGGCTCTCGCGGCCGGTCGAGTAGATTCCCGCCGCAGTTTGTCCTTCGGATTCGATCATGCGAATCGCCTCCCGCACCTCGCGTGCGCGATCGGCCGGCGCGCAGCTCACGGCCGCCGCGCTCATACGCGCGCTGTCGCAGTTGACTGAATCCGAATACAGGGGCAGGAGATCGGGATCGGGCTCGCTCGCGCTCGTCAACGCGACCGCCTCCTCGACTACGGCGTCGAGCCCGGCACGATCGGTACGGTTCGTCGTCGCGCGCGCAGTTCGCTGCCCGATAACGGGCCGAACGCTTACCACGAACTGCCGCTCGGCAACATTTTGATGGATGGTGTTATTCGCAAAACGCGTGAGCGCATCCTCGCTCGTGTGTATCGAGACCTCCACGTCCGCGACTCCCCGGCTGCGCGCCGCGGCCGCAATCACTTCGAACAGCTCGATCATGAAAGATCGGCGCTCCCGATTTTCACGTTCCGAAAACGCGATGGGCTGGCGCCATGCCCCGTGCCCATCACCTGCTCGGGCTGACCTTTCCCGCAGTTCGGAACACCCCACAGCGTCCAGTGCCGCGCGTCCGCGATGGCTACGCAGCTGTTCCAGAACTCGGTGGAGATGCCGCTGTAGGTTGGGTTCTTCAGCATACGCGTTCGTTTCCCGTTCCGAATCTCCCAGCCGATTTCGCAGCCGAACTGGAAGTTGTACCGCTTGTCGTCGATTGACCACGAGCGATTGGTTTCCATGTAGATCGCGTACGGCACGTCGAAAACTTCCTCGCGCGACCGCTCTCCCGGCAGCAGGCTGACATTCGTCATGCGGATCAGCGGCAGGCGCGCCCAGCCGTCTGCGCGCATGGTCCCGTTCGAGCGCGGCTGGCCGATCTGCGCCGCCGTCTCGCGGGAGGTCATGTAGCCGACGAAGAGGCCGTCACGGATGACCTGCGTCGATTGCGCGGGCACGCCTTCGTCGTCGAAGGCCAGCGTGCCGAGCCCCGGACCGTGCTGGAGCCGCGCGTCGCAGACGACGTTTACTATCTCCGATCCGTACCGCAGCGCGTTCAGCTTGTCCAGCGTGAGGAAGCTCATACCGGCGTAGTTGGCTTCGGACCCGAGGACGCGATCCAGCTCGATCGGATGGCCGATGGATTCATGAATCTGCAGACCAAGCTGGCTGCTGTCGAGAATCAGATCAAACCGCCCCTCGGGGCACTTGTCGGCCGAGTGCAGCGCCACAGCTTCTTCGGCGATGCGCGGCGCATTGTCGAGCAGACGCAACTCGTCGAGCAGCTCATAGCCTTTGAGCTGATGTTGGCCTCCGAACGAGTTCGGATACGAGCGCTTCTGAATCTCATCCTCACGGAACGAGTACGCCGCGTAACCGGCTCCGGTCGTGGTGCGAGTCTGATCGATGAGGCTGCCGAGCGTGGAAGCGAATACCTGCCGGCGCCGCGTGAAGATCAGCGAGCCTTCGGCCAGCGTGACGCCCGGATTGTGCCGCAGCTCGGCATCGACCGCCAGCAGCGCCTGTATGTTCTGCTCGACTGAGATGGCGAAGGGATCGATCGCACAGGGGGATTCCCATATGCTTTCGTACCTGTCTTCCGGCGCGAGTATCACATCGTGCTTCTTTGCCGACGCGCTGGCATCCGCAATGTCGCAGGCAAGCGCGGCCGTGCGTTCCAGGCCCTCGCGCGAGAGGTCGTCGCTGGCGGCAAAACCCCAGCCGCCGTTGCGGAGCACACGAATGCCCGCGCCCATCGATTCGCTCGAGAGTGTCGCGCTCACGCGCCCGTTCTTCGTGCCGACGTGGCGGTCGCGCGCGTGCTCCACGCGCACATCGGCGTAGATGGCGCCGCGGCGGGTGACAGCGTCGAGAGCCTGCAGCGCAAGGTCCTTCACGGTTGCGGTCTCGCGAGGCGCCGCCGGAATGCCTCCTGCTGGCCGTCGCGCGGCGGTGTCGCGCTGTTCATTATCATGTGCATTACGGAATCAAATGTAGCCCGACGCGTGTGTTCGGGTCGAATGACAATCGGTCAGCATTTGACGATATTGAGGCGCCGCTCGCCCCCGTGTAGAATCGGTTCGAGAATGGGAAGATTGCCGGTTCTGCTTGGCGTGGTGACGCTGGCGTACGCGCAGCCGGGCGGTTCATCCAAAGACGCAATGATCGCTCGTGCGAAATCGCTGGAGCTGAACACGCCTTACGTTCCGCCACCGGGCGACCCGCTGGTTCATCATGCCGCTGGCTATGCCAAAGTCGTCTGCTCGGCCGTGTTCCTGAGCGGGTTCGATCCGGAGTTTGCGGCGGAAAACCTCGGATACTTCGTGGCCCCCTACGCCGAACGCCGGCGGCTCAGCAAGCCTGTTATCGATCGAACCGCGAAGACAGTACACATCGACGTTCCGAACGGGATCAGACGCAGTGCTCAGTACCTTGGCGATCAGGGCTGCGTGACGCTGCCTCTCGGCAGTAAGTCAGTTCATTTCCGCCCTGTGAAGGTAACGCGCCTCCCCCGTCCGGCAACGCAGCCGTGGCCTGTGGGCGACGCTCCCGCCCGGCGTTCGCTGCCCAGTCGCGTCGATACTACAAAGGTCGCGCGCGCAGTCGAAGCCGCTTTCGAACCACCGGAAGCGATGACGGCCGCATTCGTAGTCACCTGGAAAGGACACATCATCGGCGAGCGGTATGGCGAACACGTGCGTATGGACACGCCGCTGGAAAGCTGGTCGATGGGCAAGAGTGT
>DASSSG010000343.1:0-4664 GCA_035708545.1 Bryobacteraceae bacterium
GATCCCGATCGCGCGCGGTCGCCGCGATCTCCGGCTCGAGACCTTCCTGCCAGCGGCCGTGCAGATACAGACGTTCCTGCGGCGAGTGGCACAGGTAGCGCTCCTCGGGCTTGCCGTCATGCAGCACACCCAACTCGGCGAGCAACTCGCGCATGAGCGTCGACTCGCGGTTCGGGACGGGAACATAGTGGGCGGCCCAGGGAAACGCAGTAACGCTGTTTTCGCCCCAGCGCGCGTTGCCGCCCGGCCGGTCATGCAGTTCGAGCAGAACGAAATCGCCAAAGCCGCGTTTGTCGAGCCGCCAGCCGGCGGACAGGCCGGCGATGCCGCCGCCGACAATGACAACCGGAACGCGAATCGTCTCAACCGCCCGCGGGCGCATCAGACCGTCGCGGACGGCGTGTCCGGAGGCGAGGCCGTCGTTGGCGAAACCCCCTGCGATACGGCGCTCGGACTTCCGTGTAAGCCCGATCAGCGCGGCCGCGAACACGCGGCGACTTACTGGGCTATGCGGCTCCATTCGTGATCGTAATACCGGACGAGTATCTGATCGTTCAGACGATTCGCCTCCGCAGGCACGGCCAGCATGTCATTGGGGAACTGAAACAGGCCGGCCAGTTGATGAGCAGCCAGGAACCGCAGGCCGGATGGGAGCATCGACGGAAGCTCATACGGCCGGCTGCCCGCCAGCACGAATCCCCACTCTCCGAAGGACGGCACGTATACGTGATACGGCCACGTACGCAGACCTGCCTGCCTGAGCGTCTCCACGATGCACCAGTAAGACTGCCGCGCAAACAGCGGTGATGTGCCCTGAACGACGAAGAAGCCCGATTGCGAAACATGGTGTGCCAGCAGCCGGTAGAAAGCCGTCGTATAGAGTTTTCCGAGCGAATAGTTCGTGGGGTCGGGAAAATCGACGACAACGAAATCGAAAATGTCGGCGTTCGTGTCAAGCCAGGGAAATGCATCGGCGTTGATGATGCGCACCCTGGGTGATTTCAGCGCGCCGCCGTTGATTTTCGCGAGTGTCGAGTGCGAGCGGAACAGATCCGTCATCGCGGGATCGAGATCGACGAGCGTGATCCGCTCGACGTTCGCATACTTCAGAACCTCGCGTACCGCAAGCCCGTCGCCGCCCCCGAGTACGAGCACGCGCCGGGCGCCCGGAACCGCAGCGAGGCCGGGATGAACGAGCGCTTCATGATACCGGTACTCGTCGCGCGAGCTGAACTGCAGATGACCATTGAGGAACAGGCGCAGATCGTCCTTCCAGCGGGTGAGCACAATCCGCTGATATCTTGTGTTGCGGGCGAGGATCACCTCGTCGGCATACAGGTTTTCATCGGCGGCAGCAGCGATATGGTCAGCCCCGAACATCCCAGCGCCGAGGGCGATCAGAACTACGGCGCACATCGCCCGCAGCAATACGGGCCTGCCCAGTTGCGTGCGGAAGATCCACGTCGACCACAGCGCCACCGCCGCGTTTATGATGCCGAACAAAACGGCCGAGCGAACGAGGCCGAGCCGCGGAACCAGCAGCAGCGGAAACAGGAGCGAGGCCCCGAGCGCACCAAGGTAATCGAACGTCAGGACATGCGCGACTAATTCACGAAACCGGAAGCGTTCTTTGAGGATACGCATGAGCAGCGGGATTTCGAGGCCGACCAGGGTGCCGACAACGATGACCAGCAGATAAAGGACGAGCCGAAAGCTCTGTGTCCACGCGAACGCCTGGAACAGGATCGCCGAGGAGAATCCGCCCACGAGGCCGACCATGAGCTCGATCGTGACGAACCGCGCTACGAGGCCGCGGCCGATATAGCGAGAGAGCCAGCTCCCGACGCCCATCGCGAACAGGTAAGTGCCGATCACGGTCGAGAACTGAAGCACGCTGTCGCCGAGTAAGTACGAGGCCAGCGTGCCCGCGATCAGCTCGTAGACAAGCCCGCAGGCGGCGATCAGGAAGACGGAGAGAAAGAGAACTGCCGACACGGCTCAGTGCACGGCTGACGCGATGATGATGGAGATGCCAATGCTCATGGCGCCCACCATAATGGCCAGCGCGATGTTCTGTTTTTCGCAGATCTCGCCCCAGAGGTCATAAGGGGTCACTTTGTCGAGCAGCGTGAACGCAACGACGAAAATCAGAATGCCGAGGACAGCGTACACCAGCGCATTCAGAATGTAGCCGGGGTGGAACTCATTTACCATCACTTGCCTCCAAAGTAGCGGCGGTGCGGAATGTAGATGGGCCGATAGGCGCCGGGGTTGTCGCGGATCGACTTCGGCGCAACCGTTGTCTGATCCACTCGGGAAAAAGTCAGGCCGCGCCAGGAGGTCCAGCCGGCCGCGGCCATGACAATGAGTCCGTACAACGTAAACAGTGGGTGCCTCATGACGACAAGTAAGTCGAGTAGTCGCTCTCGCTCCAGCGTTTTCCCTCGAAGGAGTAGTAACGCGCCGTCGCGGCGATGGGCGGAATCAGCAGCAGCGGAAATGCGACCAGGAACGGCCACCACCCGAACCAGCCGCGGGTGACCGAGAGTGTGTATTTGAACCCGCGTTCCCGGTTGGGGTCGCTGGCGACACCGCTGATCGGCGCTGCCTCGTCAATGGAGGGTTCCACGCGGAGATAGTAGCGGCCCGCGGGCACGTCGGGTACGGTTGCGGCCGCGTTACGGCGGCCTTCGCTCCAGTTGCCGTCCTCGTCACGGCCATGCCAGTACCCGAGATCGGCGCCGAAATCCCAAACCTGTCCGGTTTCGTCGTTGATCAAAGCGAGGGCGAAACTGGCGGCGTCGTTGTCGATATCCGTGTCGACGCGGACGACCACACTCGAGGGGCGGCCGCGGAGCTCGAACGTCGGGGTTACGAATGGCGCCGCCGCGGGTGTGTGCGATGCGTAGCGATATACCTGCTCGAGCACACGCTCGTGTGGCGTGATGATCGCCACGGAGATGAGTACAACCAGCAGCAGCGCAGTGAGAGAAGCGAAGCGCCGCCACATGGAGGCCGGGCGCGAGTACGGCGAGGGCTGATTAGCGAAGACGCCTCGTCTCCAGGGCGGCGCGCCCTGAAGACCAAAAGCCTGCCAGACAGCCGCCGGCTCGGTGTAGGTGCCGAGCGAGTAGACGACTTCGTGCTCCGTCGATTCCGCCGAGAGCAAGTAAGGCGGGCTGATGAAATCATCCGTCCCGACGGTTTCGCCTGTGCGCACCTGCCACGGGAACTCGCCGAGAACATATGTAGTACGGGCGGCGGCATGCTGGAAATGAACAAATCTGCGGCCCTCGTACACGAGGGCAGGCCTGGTGAGATACTTCGAGCGGACGGGCAGCGCCGGGAGGGTCCGGACATAATTCCAGTGGCCGTCGTATTCGGTGAGATACCGATAGCCCTTATAGGGATTGAACAAAAGGTACTCGCGCCACGAATAGGTCTCGTCATCCACGTCGATCGAGCGCTGCTGAAACCCAATCGCTTCGTATCGGGTGCCTTCGAAGGTGCCGCGGCTGCCCAGCGGGATCGCGGGCTCGATGCGGGTGCGCTCCTGAATCTGCTGGATGACGCGCAGGCTCTCGGCTTTGGTGTCGAGCACGCTGAGGCAGTGCTCGCACACAGCGTTGACAGTTTGCGCATACCCGCGGAGCTGGATCGTACCGCCGCAGTTCGGGCAGAACAGAGCGCGAACCTGCGGCATCAGTCCCAGCCCTCGAAATGCCGCAGGTTATTCAGACGGAGTCCGTCGAACTCGACCACCCGGCCCATAAACAGCAGAGGCGGATCCTCGCTGTAGTCGAGCGTCGCGAACCGGGCGTCCGCGGTCCGGAGGTCGGCGAAACGAACGCGCTGCTTGTCCCAGTATTCGAAGGGCAGCTCGCCTTCGACGCCGCGGTAGTTCGCTTCCGTGATGGTGGTCACCTCGTAAACGGCGCCGTCCCACTGGAACTGCTGGCCGCGGTGGAGGTGCTGCGGTGCCGGCAACGGATGCGAGCGCTGCGTCAGGAAGGACACGGCATACTCGAGCTGCGCGTCCGCGAGCCAGCCGCTCGTGCCATCACTGAACAGAAGGTGCCACTCGTTCCAGACGCCCTGGTCGTACTCGTAAATAATGCGCCCCACGGCGATGAACGGCTTGTTGTCGAAGACGCCCTCGCTGCCGAGCTGCAGAGGCGAGCCTTCGAGCGGAAGCTCGGCAACCACTCCGACCTTCCTGAAATCGAGATCGTGGCGGACCAGAATGGAATGGCAGTACTCGCATGTGGTCTGCACGGCTCCCGACCAGCGGAACCGCAGGGGAGCGCCGCAATTCGGGCAGTTCGCGGTTCGGTCAGGCATGCGCGGGCGTGGAAGCGCGATAGGGGCGATCGAGGCGGCGGACGTTCACGCTGGCAGCGCCAAGATGATGGCTGAGCCGTGCCGCGAAGTCCCAGTCGCGGCGGGGACGGCAACAGAACAGATTCAGGCAGACGGAACCGTACTCGGGAAACGTGTGGCAGGCAAGGTGCGATTCCGCGAGCAGCTCGAGACCGGTGACGCCGCCGGGTTCAGGAAACTGATGCCAGGTAGCGCGGCCGAGCGGGTGCAGCGCGAGGTCGGCGATGATCTCCGCGAAAATCGCACGCAGTATCGCCATATCGCCGAGCGCAGCGGGGTCGCAG
>DASSSG010000344.1:0-6016 GCA_035708545.1 Bryobacteraceae bacterium
GAGCAGTACGGCATCCATCCGCAGACCCTGCGGCTTTATGAACGCGAGGGACTGTTGAAGCCGTCGCGCAGCGAAGGGAACACGCGCCTGTACACGGACGACGACCTGGAGCGGCTCGAAGTGATCCTGAAGCTGACGCGCGAGCTCGGCGTGAACCTCGCCGGGGTGGAGATCATCCTCAATATGAGGGAGAAGATGGACGAGATGCAGCGGCAGATGGCCGAATTCGTCGCGGCGATGAATACCGAAATCGCGCGCAACGTGCGGCCCCCTGCGCCGGAGCCGCGCAACTCGCTGATCCCCGTAGTGCGCATTCGCCAACGTTCCGCGTGACGGCATTGCCGGCTGGTGATATCCCGCTGTCCGGAACTCATCGCCGGCTGTGGTGTCCAACGCGACATGCTGCGCTGTATCGCTGTTCTCGTCGCCCTCGCTGTCGCGGCTGACGCGTCCGGCACCCGTTTGCTGCGACAGCCGACCATTTCGCCCGATCGAATCGCCTTCGTCTATGCCGGCGATCTCTGGATCGCCGCCCATACCGGCGGCACTCCGGAGCGACTCACACGGACCGACGCACCGGAGGAGACTCCGAGGTTCTCCCCGGATGGGAAGTGGATCGCGTTCCACCGGGGCGGCGACGTATTCGTGATTCCCGCCAGTGGTGGACCAGAGCGCCGTCTCACGTGGCACCCAGCCGCGGATCGTCCGGCCGGCTGGACGCCCGACGGCCGGAAGCTTCTGATCCACTCCGACCGGCTGCGTGGCGCGCTCACCGAGAGCCCGCACCTGTTTCTGCTGCCGTTCGAAGGCGGGTTGCCGGAGCCGCTGCCGATGCCGCGGGCAACCCACGGCAGTTTCTCGCCGGATGGCCAGCGCATCGCGTACGGCCCCAATCCCGAGATCGTGCTCTGGGCGCCGTTCAGGCGCTACCGGGGCGGCTCGATCGGATACATCGCAATCTACGACATCGAGCGTAATCGATACGAGGAGCTGCCGCGCCACTCGGCCAATGACGTGATCCCGATGTGGCACGGAGACGCGATCTACTTCGCTTCGGACCGGGACGAAGTCATGAATCTGTACCGATATGATCTGCAGTCGAAGCGCACGGAACGACTGACCAGTTATTCGGAATGGGACGTCAGGTATCCGACCCTCGGCCCTGACGCCATCGTGTATGAGAATGGCGGCTGGCTGTACACGCTCGATCCGAAAACGCGGACGGCGCGCCAGGTTCCGATTACCGTTCCCATGGAAGCGCCCCCAGACCGGACGAAGTGGCTGCAGGCGATTGACGAAGTCTGGAGCAAATACGCAGAGCGCGGCTTCCACCCCGCGCCCGCATGGGCAGGAATCAAGCCTCGATATCAGGAACTCATGAAATGGGCGGCGCACCGCAGCGACGCCGAATACGTGTTGTGGCAAATGGTGGCGGAGGCAGGCCGCTCCCACATGTTCCTTACGTGGGCGGGACCGGCTGCCGTTCAGCCGGGAGCGATGCTCGGGGCGGATTTTCGCGCAGACGCCGGAACGTATCGCATCACAAAGATCTACCGCGGCGATGAGGCGGACGAGCGGCAACGCGGCCCGCTCGCCGCACCCGGCCTTGAGATTCGGGAAGGCGATTTCGTGCTGGCGATGGAGGGCGTCGCGCTGCGCGGCGGCGAAGACATACACGAGCGTCTCGCAGGACGTGCCGGCAAACCCACGCGGCTGACGGTGAACGCGAATGCCACCGCAGCGGGTGCACGCGAAATCGTGGTTACACCCATCGCTGACGATCGCCGCCTGAGATATTTCGAGTGGGTCCGCAGGAATCGCGCTCGCGTGGCGGAAGCCACCGGCGGGCGTGTCGGATACCTTCACGTGATGAATGTTGATCCGCCCGGAGTCGAAGAGTTCCGGAAGGAATGGCGCGAGCTGCGCAACCGCGTCGCGGCCATCATCATCGACGTGCGCAACAACAGCGGCGGCCGCAACCCGGAAGACATCCTCTCCTGGATCGGCAACAAGCCGGACAGAATCATGTACGACTTCCGCGGCCGCGTCCCCCCGTTCGGCGTGTACTTCGACGGCCCGAAAGTGATGATCGCAAACGATCAGTCGGTGTCCGGCGGCGACGAAGTGCCGTATCACTTCAAACGGAACCGCATGGGTGTGTTGATCGGCACCCGCACGTTCGGCGGCATGATCGGTTCCGGAGCGACGTACAAAATCGCAGGTGGCTGGACGCTGGCCATACCGGAGATCGGATTCTACGCGCCAGCAGCCGGTGAGTGGTACCCGGAGAATTACGGAGTCGAACCCGATGAGGTGGTGGAGCTCAAACCGTTTCCACTCAGCGGCGGCCGCGATCCGCAGCTCGAGCGCGCGATTCAGGTCGCTGTGGATGCAACGATGACCTGGAGCCGCATGCCGGAGCCGCCGCGTTATCCGACACGCGCGCGTGGTCGATAACTGAATCGAACGAGACACGATCCGGCTCGGCAATCTGGCACGGGCCCGCGAGCGGTGTGAGGAATCCACCCGTCGCGAGTCCGGAATATGTACACTGGTCTGGTGTCAGGCCGTGGCTTGCCTGGTTGCCGATGTGCCTGTCTCGGACTCCAAAGCGCGAGCCGTGAGTTGCGCTCGGAATGTAATATCTGAAGCCCAGGCAGCACGCTGTAAGGTGGCGGCTCTTTGATCATGCGACTCTACCAACTGCTGCTGGCACTGCTCGCCGGGGGCTGTGTCGTTGTGGCGCAGCCTGCGGTTGATTCCATAGTGAATGCGGCTTCTTACGATCCGGCAGTGCCACGGGGAGGTCTGGTTTCGCTCTTCGGCACCGATCTGGCCCGATCTACGTTGAGCGCGACATCAACGCCGCTTCCGAAGCGGCTCGACGGCACTTCGGTGTTGGTCGGAGACCTGGAACTGGAAGCACCTCTTTATTTCGTGTCACCAACACAAATCAACTTCCAGGTGCCGTTTGAGGCGCTTGGTGACAGGCTGTCAATTGTGGTCGTCACCGCGGCGGGCAGAAGCAGACCTTTTCTCGTCAGGCTAACGGCTGCGGGGCCCGGGATTTTCACTCGCAGTTCCGATGGAAAAGGCCGCGCTCTGGTTTTCAGCCCGGCGTTTGAGCCTGTGGAAGTTGTATCGGGCGGCGAGCCGATCATCTTCTACGCGACCGGTCTGGGGCCCACCAATCCACCCGCGCTGAGCGGCACCGCGGGCGCTGCTGTCGAGCCCTTTCACCGCCTCACGTACATGCCTGAAGTATTTTTGGGCGAGATGCCGGCGCGAGTCGTTTTTGCGGGGCTGGCGCCGGGCCTGGCCGGTGTGTATCAGTTGAACGTCATTCCGCAGACAGCAGCTACTGACAGGCTCTGGATCCGCTCCCGGGGACAGATAAGTAACTTCACGGACGTCGGCATACGAGCGGGGCAAAACGTCACGAACGCCCGCGGAACGATTGAGCTGCTCTACCCCACCGCACGCGCCGACGCCGAGCCCGTCGGCTACTCTCCACACCTGCTTGTCGCCCGTTTTACGGCACGCCTTGATATTGCCCCCAACGCTGATGCTTTCTCGGTTGCCGCGGTAAGTGATGGCGGGGCAAGTTCCATAATCAGGTTCGATCCCGCGAACGATACCTTCGAAGGGATCGTGTCCGTGCCCGCGGAGGCTCCGCGGTACGGAGATTTTTCGCGTACCGGGTTCTCTCCTGTGGACCTGTTCAGCTGCCACAACTTGTCAGACGGCACTCCGGTTTGCCAGCCATTTCCGAATGCGATTATCCCGGCATCGCGCATTCCGCCCGCGGAGCGACGGGCACTCGACCTGCTGCCTTTGCCTGACGCGCCAGTTGCACAGGGCGCAACCGGAGAGCTGCGGATCCGAGGGATAGCACGGCGTGGGTCGTCATTTGCGATCGATGCTGACAACAATGCGAGGTTGAGCACATTCGCGGGATACGTCACCGTTCCGTTGCCGCCGGCGCCGAGCCGAACGGCGACGCTGAAGCTCTTCATTGACGGCCACCGCGTTGCCTCGACAGAAGTGTCCTACAGAGTGGGTCCTTATTCTTTCCAGTTCTGAGCCCGAGGATGCTCCGGATGCCGCGCATAATTAATCTCGCCGGGTTCTCGATGCTGGCAGTTGCATGCGCATCGGCGGCGCCTGAGATCCGGTCCATCCTGAACGGGGCCAGTTATGCGCTTCCTGGAACGCCGGGTTCCGCCATCGCGCAAGGTTCCATCTTCGTTATTTTCGGAACCGAACTCGGGCCGGCGGCCCTGGAACAGGCCGCTGGTTTTCCCCTGCCGACAACCCTCGGTGGTACTTCGGTTCGCATCACGTCAGGCTCGGTCAGCTTAGACGCACCACTACTATATGTATCTGAGCGGCAGGTAGCCGGTATTTTGCCCTCGCCTGCGCCCGTTGGCATTGGCCTGGTCGCCGTAACTTATGACGGCCGTACCAGCCAGTCCGGAGCATTTCGGATTGTGCGCACTTCCCCCGGAATTCTCGCCCAGAATCAGGCGGGCAGCGGGGCGGCACTTGCGCAGAACATCAACTCTGCGGTTGATCAACCGAGAAACACAATCAGCCGCCCGGCACGACCCGGGCAAATGGCGACTCTGTGGGTGACCGGGTTGGGACCCGTACCCGAACCGGACGGGGCGCAGCCGACCCCGCGCGATCTCGATGTGGACCTGGAGGTTCTCGTCGGTGGCCGGCCCGCTGCCGTGCGATATAAAGGCCGCTCGCCCTGCTGTGCCGGCGCCGATCAGATCAACTTCGAAGTACCGCGCGACGTGGAAGGGTGCTATGTCCCGGTCGTCGTTCGTGCCGGCGGTGCCATCAGCAACTTTACGACGATCTCTGTAGCCCGTCCGGGGACCGATTGCGTGGACGTGAGCGGCATCACGGGACCCGAAATTGAACGACTTCAGACCGGCGGTGATCTGCGCCTGGGCGCCATCACGCTGACTGCAGCGAAGCCTACGGAGTGGTCGGGCGACGTGCCGGGTTTCTACGAGTATGGCAATGGCGAATTTTTTCAGTATGACTGGAACATACTGAACGCGCGCCTTGGAATCGGACGACCGCCGCCCGGGTCGTGCCTCGTTTCTCTGCGGCCTCAGAATCCAGCCGGATTCGGACGACGTCCGACGGGTTTGGATGCCGGCGCTGCCCTGAATCTCTCCGGCCCGAAGGGCAGCAGGCAGATACCGCGACGTGCGCCTGGAACTTACAGCGAGTCCTTTTCCTCCGGCGCCGCACAGCTTCAGTATCTTGAACCAGGAAACTACATCGTGGATAACGGTTCGGGAGGCGCTGATGTCGGACAGTTTCGCGCAACCTTCACGATCCCGCCCGAGCTGACCACCACGATTCAGCGCGCAGCAATCGGAATCACAGTGAGCTGGCGCGGGGGTGATCCGGCCGGATTGCTGACAATCTCGGGGTCGGGACAGGATTCATTCGGGCCCTCACCATTCTTCACCTGCACCGAAAGAGTGGCTGCAGGACGGTTCACCGTGCCGGACTACGTTCTGGCGAGTGTTCCGGCGAATCTGAGCATAAATGTTGCTGCCGTTCCTGGATCATCTCCACAAGCACGGTTTCGAGCACCGGGTGTGGATGTCGGCTACATCCTGTTCTCCAGCATCGAATATTGACACTCTGGCGGCAATTCCGGCCGCTGCCGCGCGCGCAGTGATGGAAGCGCACACCTGTGCCAATGCTTACCCGACTGCCGCACGCACGCGCTAACCTCGTCGATATGACACGCCGCGCGCTGCTCGCTGCCGCGGCCGGGATTCGGGCCTCAGCGGCAGAGCCGGCATCTCTGCGCGACCGCGGCCGCCGGTTCGACGAGGCCCTCCGCGCCTGCCAGCGCGTTCTTCACGCCTGGCTCAGGCACGCCGATGAGCGCACGCTCCTTCTGCCGGATCGGCTGCCCGGCGGGCCGCGCGGCGCAAAACCCGGCCAGCCGCGGGTCTACACGCCGCATAATTCCGGCGCC
>DASSSG010000345.1:0-3472 GCA_035708545.1 Bryobacteraceae bacterium
GGGTTCCATGTTGAACAGAGTTGCTCTCATTCTGTTCTGCGCGGGCATCGCATTCGCGCAGGACTTCCGGGCTACGCTTTCGGGAATCATCACGGACCCGAGCGGCGCCGCGATTCCGACCGCGACGGTCAAGGCGATCAAAGAGGGGACGAACGAAACCAAAGAAACGCAGACGAATGCGCGGGGCATCTACAACATCCCATTCCTCGATCCCGGCGAGTACATGGTGGTTGCAAGCGCGCAGGGGTTCAGGGAACTCCGACGCACAGGCATTGTGCTTCGGGTAGCTGATAAGGTCAACCTGCCGCTGACGCTCGAGGTTGGCGATGTCGCGACGTCGATCGAGGTGAACGCGACGGCCGAGCTGATCAGCACGCAAACCGCGGCGCGCGGCCTCGTCTTCGATCCGATCAAGGTGCAGGAGTACCCGCTGAACGGGAGGCAGAGCTACATGCTCATGATGCTGACTCCCGGCGTCCTGTTCACACAGCAGCAGTTCGGATCCTCAGGTTTCTCCGGGACGCGTGCGTGGGACGTCAACGGCAGTTACACGATTAACGGAGGCCGCACCGGCACCAACCAGTTTCTGCTTAACGGAGCGCCGATTTCCACAGACGGCACCTGGCAGATCGCTCCGAACGTCGAAGCTATCCAGGAGTTCAAGGTGATGACGAACACCTACGACGCCGAGTACGGACGCTCGGGCGGCGGCCACGTCAACACCACTATCCGCTCGGGCACGAACCAGTGGCACGGCACCGTGTTCGATTTCTGGCGTAACACCGTGCTGGACGCGAACGCGACGCAGAATAACCAGCAGGGCGCGCCGCGGGGGAAGCGCAATCAGCACCAGTTCGGCGGCACTATCGGGTTCCCGATTCGCAAGGACAAGGATTTCCTCTTCTTCAGCTTCGAAGGCTGGCGTGAGATAGTGCCGTTCCCGGTGGTCTCGAACACCATTCCCGCCGAGATGCGCAACGGGGGCGGATTTACGGAATACAACGTAAGAATCTACGATCCGCTCACATCCCGGCTTTGCACGGCCGGCGAATATGTGCCCTGCCTGAGCGGCGGCCAATACCTGCGTACTCCATTTCCCGGCAACGTGATCCCGGCAAACCGTATCAGCCCGATCGGCAAGCGCATGGTAGATCTCTACCCGCTGCCGAATCAGGTCGGCGCGCGGACTCTGCAACAGAACTTCTTCGCCACGGGCGAGGTCGGCCGCTACCGCTACGAGCAGCCGATGTTCCGTTATGACAAAGTCGTCGGCGACAAGGATCGGCTCTACGGACTGTTCTATTTCGAGGACGGCTCGGAATATCGCAATTCCAGTGGTTTCCCGCCACCTGCACAGACCGGCAACATGCCGGGCACACATCGCACCAAGCACGGCGTCGTGGTCGACTGGACCCGCATGATCTCGCCGACCAGCGTGGTCGATCTGCGCGGGTCGTGGACGCGATTCTGGCAGAATTTTCCCGACGTGTCGGACCGCTCGTTCACGGTTCAGAACCTCGGGATCAGGAATCTGCCGGTTCCGCCGAATGCGGTAACGAAGACGCCGCGCGTCGAGCTGGATAGTTATCAGACCATCCTTGGCGGGCGCATCCTGAACTGGAGCTCGCGCGATCAGATATCCTTCCAGCCGACGCTATCGCAGACGCGCGGACGGCACCAGCTCAAATACGGCGGCGAACTCGCGCGTATCCAGCGCGGCACGCGCGATGAGGGCCGGGCTGCCGGGCAATTGAGCTTCAACCGCTACTGGACGCAGCAGTGGTCCGGCCGCGGACTGGGCGCTCTCGATGGATACCCGGTCGCAACCATGCTCCTCGGCCTGCCGACCGGCGGCCACATCGATTTCAACGACACGTATCTCCGGAACGAACCCTATGCAGCGATGTTCGTTCAGGACGACTGGAAGGTCACAAACCAGCTCACGTTGAACCTGGGGCTTCGCTACGATATCCAGTGGCCGCTCACCGAACTGCACGACCGGGTGATCGCGGGCTTCGACTTCAATGGGAAAAACCCGCTCAGCGATCGGGTGCTGGCGCGGTGGCGGGAGCTCAAGGCGCAGTACGACGCCGCGAATCCGAACGCGGTGCCGTATCCCACGCCTCCGTCCGAACTCAGGGGTGGTCTGCTGTTCGCCGGCAAGAACGGGCAGCCACGCAGGACTTACGATTTCGATCTGACCAATATCCAGCCGCGCGCCGGCTTTGCGTGGCAGTTCCTGAACAAGACGGTGATGCGCGGCGGTTTCGGAGTGTTCCACCGCACGGCAACGCAGGGCAACCTGTCGACAGGGTTCAACCAGTCCACGAATTACCAGCGGTCGGTGGATGGCGACCGTACGCCGTCGGCGTGCGGTTCCGGAAACTGCACGACGGGCCCGTACTCGCTCGATAACCCGTTCCCGAACGGTCTCATTCCGCCCACTGGCTCATCGCTCGGTCTGCTGACCAATGTGGGACGCGATGCGAATTTTGACGGCCGGCAGCGCCTGATTCCCCGCACGTACCAGTGGTCTGTCGGTTTCGAGCGCGAGCTGCCGTGGGCAATGGTGATCGAGGCCTCCTACGTGGGCAGTCGCACGGTCCACGAGCCAATGACAATCCAGCTCGACGATATGAGCTTCGAGAACTTCCAGCGCGCGCAGGCCGATCCGAACGAATACAACCGGCCGCTGCCCAATCCCTTCGCCGGGATTCTGCCCGAGACCACCGGACGCGGCTCTTCGCCGCTGTTGAACCGGCGGGACTTCCTGCGGCGTCTGCCGCTGTTCACCGGCGTGCAAATGTACACGAATCCGTGGGGTGGGGTGAAGTACGACGCGCTCCAGATTCGGTTTGAGAAGCGCGCGTTCGCTGACCGCGCCAGCGGCGCCGTTACGTGGGTAGTGTCGTATACATTCGCAAAACAGCTCGAGCGCTCGCTGCGCAATGAGAATGCTTTCGAATTCCAGCCGCTGATCTGGCAGCTGACCGATATCGATCGCCCGCAGCAGCTGTCGGTGAGCGGTGTATGGGATCTGCCCTTCGGCAAGCGGCGGCATTACAAGATCGAGAATCCCGTCCTGAACGGCATTTTCGGCGACTGGAATGCCAACTGGGTGTTCACGTATTACGAGGGCATCCCCACGGGCAAGCCGGATGCGGTTTACTCATGCGGAGACTATCGGGTTGCGGACCAGACTCGGAACCGCTGGTTCAACAACGACAAGAGCTGCTACATCCAGCGCGCGCCGTACACATTCCGCGAGGTGGAGAGCCGCTTCTCGAATATCCGCAACCCTGCATACGGCCCTCAGGTAAACGTTGCATTGGCGAAGAAGTTCCGCTTCGGCGAGACCGCGGAGTTCGAGCTTCGCGGCGAGTCGTTCAACGTGACGAATACGCCGATCCTCAGCGGACCGAACACCAGCTTTACGGATCCGCGATTCGGGCAGCTGCCGATTCAACAGCTG
>DASSSG010000346.1:0-3346 GCA_035708545.1 Bryobacteraceae bacterium
GGTCGCGCTTG
Organism: Bryobacteraceae bacterium; assembly: GCA_035708545.1. Taxonomy (GTDB): domain Bacteria; phylum Acidobacteriota; class Terriglobia; order Bryobacterales; family Bryobacteraceae; genus DASSSG01. The sequence continues at coordinate 12 of DASSSG010000346.1, forward strand.
CGCTGATGCTTGCGCTGATCGATATTCTGCGCCGTCGCACCGCGCATGGCCGGTCGGCGGAAGAGCCCACCTGATGCGGTGCCCGGCTGAAGCGCGTTCGTGAGGACCCGGCCGGAGAGCCTACACAGGCCTCGATGAAGCCCTGGTTCCGGTCCGGTCGTCCATGGGCGTCAGCGGCGCGGGCAGTGCCGGACGGACCTTGTGCGTGGAACTGGTCGCCTCTTCTTCGAGTGTCTCGAGACCCTTTGCGGTCAGGGCGTAGCGGCCGTTGTCGGTGCGCGTGACCCGTCCCGACTCGCGCAAATACCAGAGACTGACTTCCATGTGTTCGCGCGAGCAGCCGAGTAACTGCTCGAGCTCGACCGCGTTCATGCCCGGTTTGTCCGGATCGTTCACCCGCTTCGTGTACAAGGCAGTCAGGATCGCATTCCGTTTGGACCGCTCGGCCGCGAGCCCCTGCACGGGATCGCCTTCGGAGAAGACACGCCACCGCACGGCGTTCTCGCTGCGGTGCCGGATGTCATAAGCAGCGCGCTGCGCGGGGTCGCTGAGAACCTTATATGCCTGGAGCACACGGTTGAACTTCTCGACTTCGCCGGTGTCGATGTTGTCAGGGTGGTAGAGCTGCGCGAGCAGGCGATACACGCGGTGTATAGTCTCCGGCTGCGCACTCGGACTGATCTCAAGCGTCTCGTAATAGTCGACAAACGGTTCGGCAATCACTCAGAAATCTCCGCTGACTGCTCCGAGTATCGCCGATGTGTACCCCTGCGGCAAGTCATCGAACTTGCTACAAGAGTTCTAAGGTAGGGCTAAGCACTATACCTGAGCGAGCGGGCTCAGCCCATATTCCGCTGCATCCGGTTGCGACGGACCTCCTGCTCCGCACGGAACCAGTCATCATCGGGCGAGCCGGGCGCGCCGGTGCTTACTCGCTGGAGGTAGAGCTCATGCGCGCGACGGGCAATCTCGCTGTGGTCTGCGAGGCCACTGACTGCCGCATATCCTTCGAGGCTGTTGTCCGAGTTCGCCGCGTCCGGCAGGTTTCGGGCGGTACCCCGGTCGATGTTGCGCTTTGGCCGAACGTTCGTGCTGGCCGCCGGATCGACGGGCGTCATCCTCATTGTGGTGTCCTCCCGAGTCTGGACTGCGCGTTCGCAGGTAACGTTTCAGTTCCGGCGAGCTGTCGACGGGTGGCACGCCAGTTGCAGCACCTCCGGGCGATGGACGAATGCGAACAGGCCGCCGCCGGGATGAAGGCTATCCAGCAGCTGCGCGAGCGCGTCAAAGAGCTGAAAGAACTGGTGCTCAGGGCCTCGAAGCCGGCAGCCGCTCCCGCCGCGGATCCGGACGTACAGCAAACGCGGCAGAGAGATTCTGCCATGTACATTGAAATTCGTCCCCGTTCCACGCAGCGTTAGAGAAACGCGCGCAGCAGCCTCGCCTGAACATCCTTCAGATTTGAATGGGCGCTGTCCAGCTCGGTGATCTTTTCCCGGAGGCTGCGAAACAGCTGCGTGCGCTCGATCGCGCTCTGTATGACGAGCAGCAGCTGCTGGTTGTCCCAGGGCTTCTCGAGATACTGATACAGTCCCACCTCATTGATAGCCTGGATAGCGCTCTGCTTGTCCGCATGCCCGGTGAGGAGAACTCTGGCGGCCTCGGGCTGGAGCTCCTTCGCACGCCCCAGCAGCTGGATGCCGTTCATTCTCGGCATCAGGTAATCGCTCACAATCACGTCCGCCGGGTGCGTCTCGAGGTACTTCGAGGCGTCGACCGGATCGGTGAAGCCGTGCACGTTGTAGTCGGTTTCGAGCGCCAGAAACGCCCTCAGACTCGTGATTACCATGTCCTCGTCATCGACGATGACAATAACCGGCTGGTGATCGCTGTTCACTTATGCGTGCTCCTGATGGTGAGGATTGCGGCGAGGCTGGTTAATCGGTAAACGGACGTGGAAGGTCGTTCCAACGCCATCCTCCGTCTCGAAATCGATGGTTCCACCATGGGTATCGACGACGATCTCGCGCGTGATCGTCAGCCCAATGCCGGTGCCTTCACCGAACGGTTTGGTCGTGAAACCGGCTGAAAAGATCTTCGGCCGCAGCGCTGCGGGGATACCGCAGCCGGTATCGGTGATCGCGATGTGGACACAGTCCGCCTCCGGCCGCGTACGAATTGTTATTGAACCTTCTCCCTCGATCGCCTGCGCCGCGTTGACGATCAGGTTCAGAAATACCTGGTTGAGCAGGCCAGGGTAGCACTCGATTTCGGGCAGGTCGCCCAGCTCCGTGTTGATGGTGATGCGGCGCCGATACATAGCGCCGGTCAGCTTGATGGTCGCGAGGATCAACTCGTGAACATCGACCCTGCGGAGGTCCGATTCACTGACGCGGGCGAACGTCTTCAGGCTGCGCACGACGCTGCTGATCCGCTCGCATGCGATCTTGTCGACGGCCGTGAGGCTGCTCAGGGACTCGAGCAGCGCCGTGGCCTTCCGGGCCGGCGCGGCGTTGTTGCGCTCAGCTTCTTCGACGATCGTTCGCAGGGCATCGATGGTGCGGCGAACCGTCTCGTTGTTCGACAGAATGGAGCCGACGGGCGTGTTGATCTCGTGTACGATCCCGGCCGCGAGCCTGCCCAGCGAAGCCATCTTGTGCGCTTCGGCGAGTTTCCGATTAGCCGTGTCGAGCTGGTCCCGCAGATCGCTGACTTCGCGCTCGCGCTCGCCTGCGGCCTCGTCACTCATCGCACGTGCTCCTGCAACCATTATGAGCGGGCGCGCACGCACGTCAGCGTTCGACCAGGCTGCGGAAGCGCTTCACCAGAGTGCTGAAAATCGCCTGAGTGATCTCGGTGTTATCCGCCAGAAGATCGTAAAAATCATCACGGCTGATCCGCAGCAACCGGGCATCTTCGATTACCGTGGCGGTGATCGGCATCGGCTCGGGATCGAACAGGGCCCAGGCCCCGAGCACTTCGTTCTGACGCGCGATCGTGAGCTCGGCGCCATTCCGGCTGATGCGTATGGCGCCATCGAGCACGACCCAGAGCGAGTCGAGCGCCTTCTGAGGCTCGAGTATCACCCGATCGCGCGGCATCCGCACCTCGCGTGCAATCGAGGCAATGCGCGCCAACTGGTCCGGTGTCAGGTTCTTCAGCAGCTCGACGGCTTCGAGCGCGATCACCTTCTCGACGATATTGAGTTCGGCCATTTGCTCACAGTTTCGGGCGGCGCTCGCGCGGCGCTCGAATCATGCGAGCACCGCCAGCGCGGACTGCGCCACCTGGCTGACTTCCGTCCCCGCGCGGTCGGTCAACGGCACTATCTCGGG
>DASSSG010000347.1:0-5191 GCA_035708545.1 Bryobacteraceae bacterium
GCAGTCGGCGCCGGTCCTGACCTCCCGTTTCATCCTGTCCCTTCCGCCGGGCTGGGAGGTGCGGGGAACGGTCTGGAACCATCTGCCCTTCGAGCCGGCCATCTCGGGGTCGACCTGGACGTGGGAAGCTCGCGATCTGCCATGGCTCGAACCTGAGGAATACAGTCCCGGAGCGCACGCGATCGCGCCGCGGCTGGCAATCAGTTACTACCCATCGGCCGGTACGAACCCCGCACTACGTCCGGTGAAAGACTGGACCACCGTTTCAACGTGGCTGTCAGGTCCCTATGATGCAGCGGCGGAGGTTACGCCGGAGATCCGGCGCAAAGCCGAGGAGCTGACGCGCGATGTAAAATCCGAACTCGAGCGTATTCGCGCGATCGCCGCGTTCGCACAGCAGACGAACTACGTTGCCGTCGCCATGAACCTCACCCGCGGCGGAGGCTACATACCCAACCGGGCTCGCGATATTGTCGAGCACAACTACGGCGACTGCAAAGACAAAGTGACGGTGATGCGGGCACTGCTCGCCGCGGTGGGCATCGAGTCCTGGCCACTCGTGATCTACTCGGGCGATCGCGATTTCGTGCGTCCGGAGTGGCCGTCGCCGCAGCAGTTCGATCACGCCATCATCGCCGTCCGCGTATCGGCTCAGACGAATGTTCCGGCAATGCTCGACCACCCGCGGCTCGGGCGGCTTTTGATGTTCGATCCCACCGACGCGAGCACGCCGGTCGGAGATCTCCCGGATCAGGAACAGGGCAGCCACGCGCTGGTGCTGGCGGGAGCAAAAGGCGAGCTCGTGAGGATGCCGCTGCTGCCGGCATCGGGAAATCGAATGGAGTCGCATGTGGAGGCAAAACTGACACCGGCGGGAAGTCTCACCGCGCACGCGCAGCGGCAATACTTCGGGCAGGCGGCCGCGCGGCTGCGCAGTGTCACACGCCAGCACAAAGACGATGTGAAACGCTGGTTCGAACTCGGTATGTCGCGCCGGCTCGGCGGCATGTCGCTGAATGGCGTGGTGCCCTCGGATCGCATGCAGGATGGGCGCCTGCAGGTCGATCTCGACTTCGCGCTGAAGCAGTTCGGCCAGATCATGCAGGAACGTCTTCTGGTGGTCGAGCCCGGAGGACTGCTCGCCGGCACCGGTTACAGCTTTCCCGCGAAGACGCGGCGCTGGCCGGTGCGATTAACGGCGAGTCTGCGCCGCGACCGTGTATCGATTGATCTGCCGGAGGGCTTCACACCCGACGAGATTCCGGACCCCGTCGAACTGCAGAGCCGATGGGGTAAGTACGCCGCGAGCTGGTCGGTGAAGGAGGGCAAGGTGGCCTTCCAGCAGACGCTCGAGATACCGAATACCACCGCGCCGGCGTCCGATTACGGCGCGATCCGCGAATTCTTTGAAAAGGTCGCCGGGGCGCAGCATTCGGCAGTTGTGCTTCTGAAGAAGTAGGGCACTGCCCTGCCCCGCGCGCTATCCTCGAAGCATGACGGACCTCACCACGGTGTACCGCGCGAGCGACCGCAATGCCGAGACCGACGCGACGGCGCTCAAGAACATGCTGGTGCAGAACGGGATCGAAGCGGCGGTGGTCGATGCGCGAGGCGCGTGGGAGGTTCGCGTGTCGGCATCGGAAGCCGCGGAAGCACGGCAGTGGCTTGCGAAGGTGCGTCCGGACCAGGCCATGACCGAGGCGAACCCCTCGCATGAGTACGATTTCGTTCCCATAGCCACCACCGACGGCGCGATCTCCGAAATCGAGGCCGTCTCGATCCAGTCGGCACTCGATGCAGCCGGGATTAACTGTGTGGTGGTGGGCAACAGCATGCTGCCCAATCTTGGTTTCGAAGTGCGCGTGCCCCGTGAGGATCTGGAGCGCGCGCGCGAAGTGCTCACCGAAGCACAGGCCGCCGGACCCGCCGCGGCTGACGAGGCAAGCCGCGAATCATCGCCCGATCAGAAGGGCGTGTAGCGGTATCCACGCGCGCCGGCCCATTGCTCGACCTGAAACGACAGCCGGCGGCCGTCGGAAATGACCGTAGCCAGTCCCAGCTCATCCGTCCGCAGGACTGCGGTGTGGCGCTTCCTGAACCGTTCGACCACCTCCCGATTGGGCAACCGATAGAGGTTCCCTTCTCCGACAGAAAGTATCGCGAGCGTGGGCCCCGCCTTTTCCACGAAGTCATCGGTAGATGAAGTACGGCTCCCATGGTGGGCGATCTTCAGTACGTCTGCGCGCGGGAGCCGGCGGCTGTCGATCAGCTCCCACTCGGTTTGTTTTTCCATGTCTCCGGTAAGCAGGAATCGGTGCCGTCCATGGGTGATGAGCAGGACGAGCGAATCGTTGTTGGCTGGTTTGTCTCCAGGCTGGTACTCCGGCGACGGCGCCAGCGCCTGAATCGTGGCGCCACCGGCGCGAAACGGCGCGCCTGCCCGAAGCTGCCGATAAGCGATACCGCTCACAGGCGGCTCTGCGTAGCTGCCCCAGAGCTCACGCGGGCGAAAGTTTTCGGCGATCGCGCGCAGGCCCTGCATGTGATCGTCATGGGCATGAGACACGACGATCACGTCGATGGTTCGGATGCCGCGGCTCCACAGATACGGCGAGACGACATCTTCGCCGATGTCGATTTTCGCTTTGCGGCGGCCACCCCAGCTCGGAATTCCGCCGCCGTCGACCAGCAATCGCTCGCCTGAGGGCAGCGTTACCAGCAGACTGTCGCCCTGGCCGACATCGATCGCGGTCAGTTCGAGTTTTCCCGTGGAGCGCGACTCGGGGTAAAAACAGGCTGCAAGGGTCAGCATTGCGGCGGTTGCGGCGGCACTCCGAGGCCAGCGCAATCCGAGCAACAACGCGAGCGCGAGCGCGCCGGCGAGCCACAGAGGCGGGTCCGGGATTCGAAACTGCGGCTCCCACCCGGCATGCCAGTCGACGACACGCTGGGAGCAGGTGAGCATCAGGCCCGCGACGGTTGCGACCAGCGGAGAGCCGGTCAGTACCGCGAGGAACCCCACTGGCACGGCAGCGGTCAGCAGCGTGACGACGATGAGGTTCGCGGTCAAACCGGACAAAGAGAGCCGGTGGAAGTAGAAGATCATGGGCAGCACCAATGCGAGCTGCACAGCCAGGGACACCGCGGCCGAATCCCACACGAATGCGGCTGCGCGCACGAGCCCGGTCACCAGCCGCATGGCCCAGCGCCCGGGAATGCATGCGAGCAGGGCCGCGGTCTCCCCGATCAGCCGCAACTCTACTCGCGCCGCGGCTGCGGCTCGGTCGAGATGCACGTCGCGCAATGAGTCGCCCAGATTGCGGCTGGCGCGGACGAGCACGGCCGAAGTCCCCTCCATGAGCGGCAGCGCGAACACCGCAATCGCAGCGACGGATATGAAGGAGAGTTGAAAGCTCGCTTCGAACAGCTGCTCCGGATCGCAGAGGAGAAACGCCAGTGCAACGGCCGCGACGAGGTTCAGCACACGGCCTCTCCGGTGGAAGAAACGCGCGACGAGGAAGAGCGTGAACCCGGCGGCCGAGCGCAGCACCGGCGTGTCGGCGCCGGCCGCGAACGCATAGAGCCATGCCAGAGCGGCGGCAAAGGGCAGCGCCAGACCGGCTGGTACCCAGCACAGCCGAGTCAGGAACAGAATCGCGCCCGCAAGCACGCTGATATGCAGGCCGGAGATGACGAGGGCGTGGTATGTGCCCGTGCGGCGGAAATGCTCGGTCCACACGCGCTCGACGCGAGCCGATTCGCCGATCAGCAGCGCCTGCATCATTGCGTTCTTGTATGGATCGGCGGCGTAGAGGGCGTTAATGCGATCAACGATCCCGGTGCGCACCCCGGCAATCCAGCGGCCAACGGTGGAGCCGCAGCCGGCGGGTAGAAGCTTCACATCGGAGGCACGCCCCGAGGCCGTCCAGTAGACGTGGCGGCGCGCCAGATAGCCTTCGTAATCGAAAGCGCCCGGGTTGCGGAAATTCCGCGGGTAACGCACGCGCGCCGCAGCTTCGACCTGCTGCCCGTACCGCAGGCGCGGCGGGTCGTCTCCGTTTACGGTAATCCGCACGCGGGCCTCGCGCGCAAGCTCCAGCGTGAACTGCTCCCGGTCATCGAGAATGGCGGGTGGTTCGACGACGCAGCCGGTCAGCAGGATGGTCTCGCCGGAGGCCGCATTCAGGCGCGGCGGCGGTGCCGGCCGGTGTACCGCGGAGGTCCATACCCCGGCGGACACGCAGGCGAGGAATATACAGACGAGGCGCAGGCGCGTGCGCATGAGTCCCAGCGCGGAGAACGCGGCGAACGGCACAATGAGGTCGGCAGGAGCGAAAGGCACCCAGCGCTCGACCAGAATCCCGCAGACGACGCCTCCGAGCGGGAACAAAAGAGGGTTCCGCAAGTAAGGTAGTGCCGGACAGGCTCGGAGTTCTCATGTACAATGAGTCTGCCCCGACAGGAAGGGGACCAGGAAGTCACAAAACCAGGGTCAATCCCGATCGACGCGACGAAAGGGGCACTTCGGTGCCCCTTTCTCATTTTTCAGAGCCGCCTGGCACGGCTGGGCATGCTCGTCACCATTTCGGCCGGTCCGGAGTCCCAGATCAGGAGGTACTGTGCCCTCAACCGTCTGGAAAGGCCACCTGACTTTTGGGCTGGTGTCGATTCCGATCAGGCTGTATCGCGCCGCGCGTGCGGAGAAGGTCAGCTTTCGTCACGTGTACCGGACCGCACCCGCAGCCCCCGAGCACAGAGAACCGGAGCCGGCGTGGGAACCGCCGCCGCGGCAGTCCAGTTCGGCGCCGCCCCCGCCATCGAAGGCCGCGAAGCTGCTGGCAATGCGGCCGGGCGGCGGTTCGCAGCCGATCGCACCCCCGCCGGCGCCTCCGGTCGAAACTGTCGAGCGCGTCCGGCATGCCGTCCTGTCCCGGGACGATGAGGCCCCACTCGCCCGCAGCGAAGTGGTGAAGGGGTATGAATACGAGAAGGGCCGCTACATTCTCTTCGATCAACAGGAGCTGCGGGATCTCGCGCCGGAGACCTCGCGCGAGATGGTCATCATTGAGTTCGCAAGGCTTGCGGAAATCGATCCGATATGCTTCGAGAGCTCGTACTACGCTGCTCCGGACCGCGGCGGCGAGCGCACGTATGCGCTGTTGCTCGAGGCCTTGCGGAAAACGGGGTACGT
>DASSSG010000348.1:0-3755 GCA_035708545.1 Bryobacteraceae bacterium
ACGCTACCGAAGGCGACATTCAGAAGGCCACGGATATCGGGGCCCTCGGGATCATCATACCCATGGTAGAAAGCGTCGAGAAGGTGCGTAACGCTGTCAGGTTCGCCAAATACCCGCCGATCGGAGCGCGCAGCCAGGGCGCCGGACAGTACCGAGCGCTCTGGGGCGCCGATTATCGCGAGACCGCCAACGACAACATTATGATCGTGGCCATGATCGAGTCGCCCACGGGCGTCGAGATCGCGGACAAGATCGCGGCGGTGCCGGGAGTGGATGTGGTCTTCGTCGCCAGCACGGACTTGGGGAGCTTCTCGGGGTACCGGCAGGGAGATCCGCGCTACGAGGCGCTCGTTACGAAAGTGCACGACACCACACTCAAAGCCGGGCTGAAGCTCGGCGGCCCGATCGCGTGGAGGAACCGGCCGGGATACACGTTCTTCCAGGGCCCGGGAGAGGCGGTTCTGATCCAGCTCGGCGCAAAGGCGGCGCTCGGCGGCGGTGCGGCGGCCGGAGTGAAACCCGGCGTTGCGCCGATCGAGGGAGAAGAGAAGAAGTAGCTACTTGGCGTGCTCTTCGGCTTCTTCCCCGTTTTTGACGATGTCGCCGGGCCGGAAGAGGATGCCCTGCAGTATCTGCCGCCACACCGGCTTGCGCCGGAGCAGAAACTCCAGATCCATGCCGAAATGCTTGAACTCTTCCTGTTGAGCATTCTGCATGATTGCTCTCGCCTCGGCGTCTCTTTCGATCGAGATTCTCTGCTCGTACCAGTTGATCGCTTCGGCTTCTTCGATCACCGAAGCAACCATGCGCGCGAACGTGCGCACTTCCTGGGAAAGGTCGGAGGGCGGTTCATGGTACTGGTCGAAACCCATCGCCCGTAATTGAAGCACGGCCCGGCTGCATATGAACGGCGAACACGAACACATCAAAGAGAAATACGGCCTCGCTCGCGGCTTCGGGCTGCTGCACGCGACCGCGCTGAACATGAGCAACATGGTCGGTGTCGGGCCGTTCATCACGATCCCGCTGATCATCGCGGCGATGGGCGGGCCGCAGGCGATGATCGGCTGGGTTCTGGGGACCGCGCTGGCGGTTTGCGACGGGCTCGTGTGGAGCGAGCTGGCCGCCGCCATGCCGGGTTCGGGCGGCACGTACCTGTATCTGCGCGAGAGCTTCCAGAACACCCGCTGGGGAAGACTGCTGCCCTTTCTGTTCATCTGGCAGTTCATCATCAGCGGCCCGCTCGAGATCGCTTCCGGCTACATCGGGTTTGCACAATACCTGAGTTACTTCTGGCGGTCGATGGGACCGGTCGAGTCGAAGCTGGTGGCGCTCGGGCTGGCGGTTCTGCTCGTGATCCTGTTGTACCGGCGCATCACGGCGATCGCGCGGCTCACGGTCGTGCTCTGGATCGGCATGCTGATCACAGTGAGCTGGGTCATCGGCAGCGGATTGCTCAACTTCGACGCCCGGCTCGCTTTCGACTTTCCACCGAATGCGTGGAGCTTCTCGCTGGGGTTCCTGCTGGGTCTCGGCGGCGCCATGCGCATCGCGATGTACGATTTCCTCGGCTACTACGACGTTTGTTACATCGGCGGCGAGATCAGGCAGCCGGAGCGCGTGATCCCGCGGGCAATCATCATCTCGGTGATCCTGGTGGCCCTGATCTACTCCGGGACGAACCTGTCGATCATCGGCGTGGTGCCGTGGCGCGAGGCGATGCAGTCGCCCTTTATTGTGTCGACATTCATGGAGCGGTTGTACGGCAACTGGGCGGGCGCCGCGGTCACCATTCTGATTCTGTGGGCCTCGTTCGCTTCCGTATTCGCGCTGATGCTCGGCTACAGCCGCGTGCCGTATGCGGCGGCGCTCGACGGGTATTTCTTCTCGGTGTTCTCGCGCCTGCATCCGAGCGGGGCCTTTCCGCACATCTCGCTGCTGACGATGGGCGTGCTCTCGATGATCGCGACCCTGTTCACGCTTGGCTGGGTCATCGACGCGCTGCTGGTCGGGCGCATTCTGATCCAGTTCGTCGGGCAGATCGCGGCCGTGCACTGGATACGCAGGCATCGGCCGGATATCGAGCGGCCGTTCCGGATCTGGCTGTACCCGCTGCCGAGCCTGGTCGCGCTGCCTGGCTGGCTCTTCCTGTTCGGGACGGCGGAGCCGCAGTTCGTGCTCTTCGGGCTCGGGACGCTGCTGGCCGGGGCGGGCGCGTTCTGGCTGTGGCGGATCCGGTGAAGCTCGCGATTCTCGGCGGCGAGCCGGTGCGGCGCGGGCCGTTCAGCCACTGGCCGCAGTACCGGCAGTCCGACATCGAACGGCTCGTGCGTGTCGTGGAGAGCCGGCGCTGGGGCGGGTTTCCGCTTCCGAGCCCTCTGGCCGCCGACTTCGCCGACCGGTTCGCGGCGATGCACGGTGCTCGGTACGGCTTATGCGTGGCGAACGGGACGGTGGCGATCGTTGTCGCGCTCCAGGCGGCCGGAATCCGTTTCGGCGACGAGGTGATCGTGCCGGCGTACACGTGGGACGGAACGGCGGCGGCTGTCCTGTTCGCCGGCGGGGTACCGGTTTTCGCGGACGTCGATCCCGACACGTACTGTCTCGATGTCGAAAGCGCGCGCCACGCGATTACCCCGCGAACGAAGGCGATCATTCCGGTGCACCTGGCGATGCGCTTCACCGACATGGATCGGCTTCTCGAGCTCGCGGCCGAGCACGAATTGAAGGTGATCGAGGATTGCGCCCACGCGCACGGCGGCGCGTACAAGGATCGCGGCGCGGGGTCGATGGGCGACATCGGCTGCTTCAGCTTCCAGGAAAGTAAGCTCATGACGTCGGGCGAGGGCGGGATCGTGATCACCTCTCGGCTGGATTACTACGAGGCGATGCAGAGCGTCGTCAACTGCGGGCGTGCGAGTCTGACCGACCAGTTTGGCATTCGCATGCTCGGGTCGAACTACCGGATGACGGAGCTGCAGGCGGCGCTGCTGATCGGTCAGCTCGAGATGCTGCCCGACTTGCGGGAGCGGCGGACCCGTCACGCAGCGCTGTTGACCGAGCGGCTGTCGCGAATCGAAGGCATTCGACCGCTGCCCGAACAGGCGGCGATCACGCACCAGACTTATTACAACTACGTCTTTCAGTACCGTGCAGCGGCGCCTTCGCGGGATGTGTTTGCCGCGGCGCTGGAGCGCGAGGGGATTCCCTGCGACGGCCGGTTTTATGAGCCGGTATATCGGAGCGACCTGTTTTACGCGACGCCGGAGAATTGTCCGCAGCTTCGGTCAGATTACGCGGGAGTTCGATGCCGCGTTTCAGAACGGGCGGCTTACGATGAAGCCGTTTGGTTGCCGCAGTTTTTGCTGATTGGCGGCGAGCGGGATGTGGAGGATGTGGCGAGGGCTGTGGAGAAGGTGACGGCCCATGCCACAGAGCTGGCTCAGCAGCACCCATCGATTGCGGGGGTGAAGGGCATGCCGCGCGGGCAGAGGGGCCGGGTGGAGCGGGGGAGGAATTACTAAGCGATGGAATTTTGATCGCCGGCTTCCCAGGCCGCCTCCAGAGCTGCCAGACTGCCCCGCGAAACCTATTCTCGTGTTCTCGTGTCAGGCAAGATTGGAAGCATCAGCGTGTTGTGGTTAACTGCCTGGTAAATCAGCGAGTTCTGGGAAACCTGTAATCTCAGGAAGTTCAAAATCGGAGGTTTCGAACGACCGAGATTCAGTCAGGCATATGGCTGCATGGCCGTGGTT
>DASSSG010000349.1:0-4009 GCA_035708545.1 Bryobacteraceae bacterium
ATACCGATGGAGATCAGCGGGTTCTTTGCGGGATCGAGCGACTCCAGACCCTTGCGGCGTGCCCGCGAATCCAGGGCCTTCAGTTTTTCGATCAGATTCTCTTTACGGAGGTTCTCGAAGGCCTGTGCAGAGGACGGCTGATCGTGGTGCAGCGTCAGGAGCACGCTAACGTTTTAACATAGGGAGCGATCGATGATGCGCCCGATTCTGCTGTGTTTGGTCGTTTTAATGTGGGCTTGCGGACGGCCCGAACGGGATCTGAAAGAAATCCTGCCGATGAATGTTGACGGCGGCTGGAAACGAGAGGACGTTGAGCCACTGCACCCGTCGGACCTGCCGTCCGATGTAACCGGCATGCCCTGGAAGGGCGCGGTGATTGCGCACTACGTACGCGGGGACGGCAACGCAGTGAACGTCCGGCTGATTGAATTCAAAAGCGAAGCTGTTGCATTCGAGCTGATGCAGAGGTGGCGGCAGAGCGAGGGCTTCGCGTTTTATAAAGGTACGTACTTCGTCGTCTGCCGGCCGGACGGCATCGACGCCCAGCAGCTTGGGCAGTTCACTCGTGCGCTGCAGAACAATATGGCCAGACAGAGCTGAAGGGGCGGCCCATGCAAACCGGTAGACGCGGGTTCCTGGTTTCGCTCGGCGGCATCACGCTCGGCCGTGCTGCAGCGAAACGACCTCCGAACATCATCTGGATAATGGCCGACGATCTTGGCTACGGCGATCTCGGCTGCTACGGCCAGAACATCATCCAGACCCCCAATCTCGATCGGTTGGCCAGCGAGGGCACGCGGTTCACTGATGCGTATGCAGGCTGCACGGTGTGCGCGCCTTCACGCAGCGTACTGATGACCGGCTACCACATGGGTCACACTTCTGTGCGCTCGAATCCCGGTGGAGTGCCACTCCTCTCGTCCGATGTCACGATCGCCGAACGCCTGAAGCCGGCCGGATACCGGACCGGCGGGTTTGGAAAGTGGGGTCTGGGCGACATCGGCACCGATGGCGTGCCGTGGAAGCACGGGTTCGATGAATTCTCCGGCTACTTCAACCAGGTCCATGCGCACTGGTTCTACCCGGAGTTTCTCTATCAGAACGATAAGCGGTACCCCCTGCGGGGCAACACAGACGCGCGGCGTACGACGTACTCACATGATGTGATCGCGGAGAAGGGCCTCCAGTTCATCCGCCGCAACAAAGATGCTCCGTTCTTCTGCTACCTCGCGTACACCCTGCCGCACCTCGAGCTGCTCGTACCGGAAGACTCGTTGCGCCCGTATCGAGACCGCATCGTCGAAGAGAAGCCGTACGTCGATCCGAAAAAGCACTATGCGGACCAGCCGGAAGCGCGGGCCGCGTACGCCGGGATGGTGTCGCGGCTCGATCGCGATGTCGGTCGCGTATTGGCGCTCCTGACGGAACTCCGGCTGGCGGACAACACCGTCGTGTTCTTCACCAGCGATAACGGCTCGGCTGTCCCGCTCTGGGGCGAGGATTACTTCCGGAGCACCGCGGGCCTGCGCGGGCACAAGCAAAACCTGTATGAAGGCGGCATTCGCGTCCCGATGATCGCGCGCTGGCCGCAGCGGATCGCCGGCGGAGCCGTCAGCAATCATCCGTGGGCATTCTGGGACGCCATGCCGACCCTGTGCGACATCGCCGATTGCGCGGCAGTGCCCGGTATCGACGGACGCTCCGTGCTTCCGGCACTGCTCGGCCGCCCTCAGAAGCCGGCCGAGTTCTTGTACTGGGAGTTGCCACGCTACAACGGAAAGACCGGACGGTTTGCTGACGAAATGCCGATGCAGGCCGTGCGGACGGGTGACTGGAAGGCTGTCCGCCCGCGACCGAACGGCCCGCTGGAGTTGTACAATCTGCGAGCGGATCCGCGCGAATCAACGAATGTCGCGGAAAAAGAGCAGGCGGCAATCGCCCGCATCGAAGAGTATCTCCGCACTGCCCGCACGCCGCCGCGGCCGCAGGTCGATCCACCTCAGGATTTCCGCAAAGCGAGTTAGCGGCAGACGTCATCCAGCTTCAGGCGATCATTTAACGGCAGCCCTGCGGGCTTTTCTTTTCTGCACCGGTTTGGCAGTCTTGCCCTCGTACTTCACGACCTTCTCGGTGCCCCGGCGGATCTCCGGCCCTGGTTCGGCCCGGCGGCCCGTTGAGGTTGTGTCCTCGACACCCGTCGGAGGCGGGTTCTGATGATTCGGATTTGTCGGCTGCCGGGCGAACCACAGGACCCCCGCAGCCAGGAGCAGTAGAGCTGTGCTCATGCTGGTCTGATGCGGGCAGCCGAGGCGCGTTACCTGAGGATTGTGTCAACCGTGGTGACTGCGATCGGGTGATAGCCGGAACGCGCCCTGGCGTAAATCGCTCGGCCGCGCTGCTTGCCATCGGACGTCTTCGCGAGCTCCTCATAGAGCGGCTTGAGATACTTACGCCGCCCGACGCTCATGAGAAACTGCTCGAGCCGGGTATAAGCGGGTTCGTAATGGTTGCGGATGGCCCACAGCAGCCATTCGGACGTGATCTCCGAATTGCGATTTGCCGTGAGCCTGAACGCGCGATCCAGTTCCGCCATGCGTTTCGCATCGAGCCGCGGTCCAACCACGTTCAGGAACCGCAGCCATTCGAGCGTAGTCCACTGGCGCGTCGGAAGAGCCGCCGCCGAAACCGTGCCCTCGTTCCATTGGCGTGCAGCTTCTTCGACGCGCTGAAAAGCGCGCGCAGCCGGCTTCGGAGCGTCGCTGGGCAACCCTGGCTGAGTCAGCCATGCCTCCAGATTGATCGCGGCCGCCTTGTCCGGCTGCGACGCAAGCAGACGGGATCTGAGGTATGCGGCGAAATCCTGCGTCGTTACGCTGCGAAAAGCAAAGTCCTGGAACCATGATCTCAGGAATGCATCGAACTGCGCTCGGCCGAAAGTCTCCTCGAGCCGGCGCAGCAGCAGCATGCCCTTGACATACGGCACCGTAGTCATGCCGTCATCGGGATCGCGCCCGTCCAGATTGATGTGCAGGATCTCATCGGAATCGGGAAGACGCGCCAGCTCGCGTTCGAGTTCCTCTCGTTCGAGCACCGCTTCCATGTCCGCTCGGTCTCGGCCGAAGACCTTCTCCTGGACGCGCAGTGTCAGATACGTGGTGAAACCTTCGTTGAGCCAGAAATCACGCCATGTGGCGTTCGTGACCAGATTGCCGGACCATGAGTGCGACAGTTCGTGCGCGACGACCGCCACCTGGCTCTTGTCGCCGGCAAGCAGCGTCGGCGTGAGAAATGTCAGGCGCGGATTCTCCATACCCCCGAACGGAAAGCTCGGCGGCAGCACCAGTACGTCGTACCGGCCCCAGCGGTACGGACCGAACAGTTCTTCGGCGGACTCGAGCATGCGCTCCATGTCCTCGAACTCGCGGGCAGCCTGGTCGACAACGACGGGCTCGGCGTATGCTCCCGTGCGCTTGCCCATTGCGCGGAACTGGATATCTCCGGCAGCGATCGCCAATAAGTAGGTTGGGATCGGATGCGGCATGCGAAACGCATAGTTGCCGGTGCGCGGCGCGTTGGGGTTGTTCTCCGCGCTCATCACCGCGACCAGGTGCTTCGGTGTGTGGATCGTGGCGGAGTAGGTGATGCGAACCGCGGGCGAATCCTGCAGAGGGACCCAGCTGCGCGCGTGAATCGCCTGTGACTGCGAGAACATGAACGGGTTCTTCTTCGTCGCGGTCTGCGCCGGAGAGAGCCACTGCAGCCCGGATGCTTCCGGCCGGGTGGCGTAATGAATCCGAACGCGCTTCGCACCGGCTGGAACATCGACCCGAAGAGGCGTGCCGAGAATCTTGTCCGTGTCCCCGAGCGACCACTTGCACCCCGAATAACCGGCCCCGTCTGCTGCACACTCGACATTTCGAATGTCGAGCGCGCGCGTATCGAGCGTCAGTGGCCCGTCGTATCCGGTCCTGCGGTCCATCGTCAGAATCGCCGTCCCCTCGAGGACGTG
>DASSSG010000350.1:0-3259 GCA_035708545.1 Bryobacteraceae bacterium
CGGCGAATCGCTCGCGCTGCCGCCGGGCAATTACACGGTCGAGTACTCGCGCGGCCCCGAATACAAGAAGAAGACCCAGACACTCAAAGTCACGGATGACTCGCCGCACACGATGACCTTCCGCCTCGAACGCTGGATCGATCCGGCGAAGCTCGGGTGGTTCTCGGGCGATCATCACATCCATGCCGCCGGCTGCGCGCATTATGAGCGGCCGACCGAGGGCGTTTATCCCGAAGACATGATGCGCCACGTCACCGGCGAGGACCTGAAGATCGGTTCCGTGCTGACGTGGGGCCCCGGGTGGTATTTCCAGAAGACGTTTTTTGAGGGCAAAGACAACAAGGTCTCCACGCTCGATCACAAGATTCGCTACGATGTCGAGGTTTCGGGCCATCCTTCGAGCCACACCGGCCACCTCCTGCTGCTCCGCTTAAAGGAACACGACTACCCCGGCACGAAACGCATCGAGGAGTGGCCGAGCTGGGGAATGCCGATCCTGCGCTGGGGAAAGAAGCAGGGCGCCGTTGTTGGCTATACGCACTCGGGCTGGGGTCTGTCCCTCAAAGAAGAAAAACTACCCAGCCTCGAGATGCCTCCATTCGACGGTATCGGCGCCAACGAGTATGTTGTAACCGTCACGCACGGACTTACTGATGTTATCTCGGCTGTCGACACCCCGTACGCATGGGAGTTGAACGTCTGGTATCACACGCTCAACGTGGGCTACCGAACCCGTATCAGCGGGGAAACCGATTTCCCCTGTATCTATGGCGAACGTGTCGGGCTCGGCCGCAGTTATGTGCGGCAGGTGAAGCTCGACTATGATGACTGGGTACAGGGCCTGAAGGAAGGCCGTAATTACGCGTCAGATGGCAAGAGTCACCTGATCGACTTCCGAGTAAATGGGATCGAAATGGGTTCCGATAAAGATGTAGAGCTGTCTGCGCCCGGCAGAGTAAAGATCACCGCGAAGGTATCCGCTTATCTGGAGGAGACACCCATGGAGTCCATCCGCAGCCTCCGTTACGACCAGAAGCCGTACTGGGACATAGAACGCGCAAGAATCGGCAACACGCGGAAGGTTCCGGTTGAACTGATCGTCAATGGCCAGGCGGTCGGCCGGCAGGAACTAACGGCCGATGGCAGCCTGCGGGACATCGAGTTCACAGCCTCGATCGAGCGCTCGAGCTGGATCGCGCTGCGAATACTCCCGTCATCGCACACGAATCCGATCTGGGTGACGATGGACAAAAAGCCGGTGCGCGCCTCGCGCAGAAGCGCCGACTGGCTCCTCAAAGCGGTAGACGTCTGCTACGACGCGAAGATCAACCGTGTTCGCATGGAGGAGCGCGGTGAAATGGCACAGGCCTACGAGTACGCAAAGCAGCAATACCGCCGGCTTGTAAGTGAGTGCCCTGTTGACTGAACCGAGGCTGCAGGCGACCGGTTGCAGCAACGCCTGACCGGGTGCGAGCCGAACACGACGCCCTCCCGTGTCCGTTGACAAGATGCATCAATAGAACCCCAGGCCGCTCCGTCCCAGGTATCGGGACTGTCTGGGCAGGTTCAACTCTACAGGCGCTCCGTGTTACATTGCGGCGCCATTTGCGTCAAACAAAGGCGTACGTGGAACTCCACGGGGCGGCCGGTCTGCTCCGCATCCGGGTTCGAAGTACCGATGAGTAACTGCGGGTATTAGTAACGCGGACGTTGACAGTGCTACAACCGGCAGCCACGTACAGTTTGAACGAGTGCCCCGCGCCTGCTTGTTGCAGTGCATCATCTTCGCCCTTGCGGATCGGCGTTGCTCTGGGAGGCGGATTCGCACGCGGCATCGCTCATGTCGGTGTGCTGCGCGTGCTCGAAGCTGCCGGCGTCACAATCTCCGGCATTGCCGGCATCAGTGCAGGCGCGATCGTGGCTGCGGCGTACGCCAGCGGGAGGGCGCTCGACGAGATCGCCGCGACCGCGTCCACTATGCGGTTTTCGCACGTGGCGCGCTGGTGTGTACCGAGGCTGGGTCTGGCCGACAACCGTCGCATGTGCACGTTTCTGAAGACCCTGCTTCGATCGCATCGTTTCGAAGACATGCGCATCCCGCTGTCGGTTGTGGCAACGGACCTGATCACCGGCGCGCCGACGGTGTTTCACACCGGCGATGTCATCGATCCGATACGCGCGAGCTGTGCATACCCGGGGCTGCTCGAACCGGTGCCGATTGAGGGCCGCCCGTACGTGGACGGAGCCATCGGGATGGAAGTGCCCACCGCGGCCATTCGCGAGATGAACGTGAACAAGGTCATCGCCGTGCGTCTGCTCACCCGGTGCAATCAGCAACCGGCCAACTTCTTCCAGGTGATAAATCGCTGCTTCCTCATCATGAACGAGCAATCGGAGACGGCCTGGCGATCGGGTGCCGATCTTGTGATCGAGCCGGACGTGAGCGACTGCGCATGGGACGGCTTCGCGAGTTCACGCGAGCTGATCGCGGCCGGCGAGCAGGCTGCGCGCGCCGCCCTGCCGGCGGTTCGCGAGTGGCTTGAGGCGCCTGATTTCAACTCGGAATCGCAGGCCGCCTGAGGCGCGGTCACGGCTGTTTCTCTCTGCATATATCTGCATATAATCGACCCGGAGGCACTGCATTTTCATGCGATTCGCCTGCGGACTGTTTATCTTCGCATCGATGCTGCGGGCACAGTTCCCGCAGGAGATTCGGCAATGGAAGCCGCCGGCAGGCGAAACGCGCGTGCAACCCCGCGTCGCGTGCGCCGCGCTGCGCAGTCTCACTGGTTACGAGTTCTCAATAATCACCGCGCGGACTGAATCCGCCGCGGGGACCGAGTTCTGCCGCATCCTGGGACAGGTCCTGCCCGAGGTTCGCTTCGAAGTCAGTCTCCCGGCGCAGTGGAACAAACGGCTGCTGATGATCGGCAACGGCGGTTATGCGGGCGAGAACCTGGACGCTCCCGGCCGCCTCGCGATGCGCAATCAGGCGGTCGCCGCGGGATTTGCGTTCACCCAAACCAACACCGGGCACGATGCCGACCAGGAGCCGCTCGGCACGTTCGCGGTCAATTCGCAAAAGCTGCTCGATTACGCGTTCCGCGCAGTTCACGTGACGGCGGAAACGGCGAAGAGACTGACTGCGGCTTACTACGGTGTCGGAGTGGCGCGCTCGTACTTCCAGGGCTGCTCAACCGGCGGCCGGCAGGCACTGATCTCGGCACAACGTTTTCCGCAGGACTTCGATGGGATCGTC
>DASSSG010000351.1:0-13993 GCA_035708545.1 Bryobacteraceae bacterium
GGATTCCGGGTCTGAACAACCGTCTCACCGGCCGGCAGCTGACCTCCGCGGACATCTATGGCACACTTCTGCGCCAGGGCGTCATCGGCCGGCGCACGATCGCGCGCGAGGACCTGCTGCAATTCGGGCTGGCGCCGAACCCGGCACTGCCCGGCGCAGTCATTTTCGGTATCGTCGATGACTGGCGGAATCCATACTCACAGCAGGCGAGCCTCGAGATCGAGCGCGGTATCCGCAGTTTCGCGGTTTCAGCTGCGTACAATTTCAATCGCGGTGCGCGCATCCCGCGTATCCTGAACCGGAACCTCGCATACGGCCCCCGGCGGCCAAATGGCCAGCCCACGTTCGTCCACCTGAACCCGCGCATTCTCCAGCTCAACATCTTCGAGCCGACCGCGAACTCCTTCTATCACGCCGGCATTCTCCAGCTCAGTAAGCGTTTCAGCCACGGGGTCTCGGTGAACGCCCATTACACCTTCAGCAAGGCCATCGACGAGGTCACCGATTTCAACACCGATTTCAGCCCGCACGATCAACTGAACGCTCGCGCGGAACGGGCTCTGTCGAGTTTCGACCAGCGGCACCGGTTTGTCGCGAACACCGTCCTGATGTCCAATATCCAGCGCGGCGGAGTGTTTATGACGCGAGTCATCGAAGGCTGGACGCTTTCGCCGATCGTAATCGCGAGTTCCGGGCGTCCCTTCAACGTGCTCACCGGCATCGACAATATGGGGGACAACCAGGTGAACACTCATCGGCCCCTGGGCGCGGGGCGCAACCTTGGCCACGGCCCGAGCTACTTCACGCTCGATGCGCGCCTGAGCCGGAAGTTCCCGCTCGGGGGCGAAGCGCGCAACCTCGAGTTCATCGCCGAGGTATTCAATCTGCTCAACCGGACGAACTTCCGAACCGTGAATAACGTGGTCGGGCCGATCACGGTCGAGCAGTTGCCCCGGCCGCTCGAAGGGCGCCGCGGCATCGCCACGACACCGCTGGCGTTTACTTCGGCGTTTGATCCGCGGCAGTTCCAGTTTGGCCTGAAGCTGCACTACTAAGCGGTTCGACGGCAGGCCTGATCGGCTCCGCCGCTGATCGTCTCTGCGCCGGCTCGAGGTACGCCGCGACCAGACTCTGGTTGCCATCCCTGTCGACGGCGCGCACACCGATTACGCGGTCATCGATGGACACATCCGGCATGACATAGCGGTCGACGTTGCCTACATAGACTTCGCGTTCCCAGACGGGAGACGTAGTCGAGCGCACGAGGACTGAATAGCCGGCCACATCAGGCTCGGGGCTCGGCAGCCAGCGCAGAGCCGCGTCGTACCCCGATGTCCCTCGGCCCAGCATCGGAACGCGGCGACCTTTGTCGGGACCCGAATGGTAAGTCCAGTTGACCTCCGGCGGCCGCGGCGCCAGCGCGAGACTGGCCAGAGCGGCCGCGTTGACCCGCGCCACTCGCGCCGCGCAGGCCACTGATGTATTCGCGAACGTGTCGGATACCTTGTGCTGGTTTGCGTAGTTCTCGGCGGCGCTCGTGAAGCGGACGGCGGCGAAGCCCTCGTTCGCGAATGACGTATGGTCGCCGCCGCGCAGGAAGCGATCGCGGCGGAAGATCATATCGATGTTCATCGAGGGCACGTAACGTTCGGCATGCTCCCTGACGTAACGCAGCAACGCGCGGGACGGGGAATCTTCCGGCCCGTCGGCAAAGACGCGCACCGTGCTGCTCGCGGCGCGGCGGTTGCCCGCGACCTCGCTGCCGATGATGTCGTTATTAAGAACGGCTTCAATCTGCATGCTCTGTTTCTTTGCAGCCGCGGCAAACGCCTTGCTGCCTTCCATCCCTGTTTCCTCGGCCGCAAAGGCGACAAACAAAATGCTCTTGTCCCATTCGTAGCGGCTCATGACACGCGCCAGCTCGAGCACGGCGGCCGTGCCGCTGCCATCGTCGTTCACGCCGGGGGCAAAGCGCTGTGCGGCACTGGCTTCCCAGTCGACACCGATATCGGCTTCACGCGCGGGGAAGAGGTGCGCATAGCGTCTGGCTTCCTCCTCGGCCATGCCCCGCCTGACCATCTCCGCTATTCGCTCCTGCTCGGTGCCCTTTTTCCTGACCAGGACGAGCGAATCGTAATGAGCGCTGCTCACGACACAGCGGTCCTTGTTCAAGACGCCCGGCAGCACCGCGACTACATTCTCGAGCTCGACATCACGCTGGATGCGGCCGTCGGGACTCTTCCTGATCGGGAACTTCTCTCTCCGCACCTGCAGCCGCGGGCTGTAACTCGCCAGTTCTGCCGCGAGCCAGCGTGCCGCCGCGCCGATGCCGCGAGTCGGGTGGTCCTGCTCGGACATGACGTGACGCGTCTCGAAGCTCTCGAGCTTCTTCAGTGTTGCGGCAATGCGCTCTTCCGATATTTCGCGGATTACGCGTTCCACCTGCGGGTTCAGCCGCGTTGCAGGCGCCTGCGCGCGAGCAGTCACGCCGAAGGCGATGACGGCAATCACCGCCGGCACTCGCATCAAATCCAGACCTTCTCGCAGGGCACTTTCCCGCGGCACAGATCGCAGGAGGCGGCATCGGTGTAATACATGCCCTCCAGCTTCGCCAGATAGAAGAACGGCAGTGGATCGAAGGCCGGGGTCTTCGGCGTCGGTTGATAGATCATGACCGCCAGAGCGACCACCTCCCCGCCCGCTGTCTCGACGAGTTTTCTGAGCTCGGTCAGTTTTCGGCCGGACCGAAGGATGTCGTCCACCAGGAGCACCTTTTCGCCTGGATGTACCTCCATGTACTGGCGGAACCGCATCGGCTGATCGGTGTCCTCACGCTCGCCCCAGTAAACCTGATGCGCGCGGAGGGCTTCGCAAATGCCATAGGCCACGGGCAGACCTCCGGTGGCGGGCGCGACGATGGAAAGCTCGGGAATCATGGCCCGCAGCTCCGAATTCGCGCGAATCAGGCGGCTGAGGCCGACGCTGAGCGTCCGCGCGTGCTGGTAGTAGCGCATCGCGAGGGCAACCTGCAGATACCGGTTCGCGTGGAGGCCATTGGGGTACTCGAAATGTCCGTAACGCAGCGCTCCCGTCTGTCTCAACAGCTCGATGACCTCGTCCTGCGTGGGCACGAGATGCATTCAGTGAGCTCCCCTTCCCGAGAGGACCTGTGGAATCGTCCTCAGTATGATCTTCCAGTCGAGCGCGAGCGACCAGTTGTCGATGTACTGCATGTCGAGCTTCATCCATGTCTCGAAATCCAGATGGTCGCGTCCGGCCAGCGCCCACAGGCACGTCAGCCCGGGCCGCATCCGGAGGCGGCGCCGCTGCCACTGCTTGTAGTTATCGACTTCCTCGGGAACCGCCGGCCTTGGTCCCACCAGCGACATGTCGCCGCGGATTACGTTCCACAATTGCGGCCATTCGTCGATGGAGAACTTGCGCAGCCATCGCCCGACGGGCGTCAGGCGCGGATCTTCCGGGAGCTTGAAGGCAGTTTCCTTTATGCTCATGTGCGCGAGCGCAGGTTTCAGCTCCTCGGCATTGCTGCACATCGAACGGAATTTGTATACGACGAAGCGCCGGCCGTTCAGCCCGCAGCGAATCTGCCGGAAGATCACGGGCCCGGGCGACGTGATGCGGATAAGGACGGCGACAAGGACCATCAGAGGCGCCAGAATCACGAGCCCGGCCGCGGCCAGCGCGATATCGACCGCACGCTTGATGAGCAGCAGGATCTCGTCATGCGGCGCGGCCGAGAACGTCAGCAGCGGCGCGCCGCCCAGCCGGTCCAGGTAGATGTCGCTGTTGACGTGCGGAAAGAAATCGACAGTGACTCGGGTGCGTACTCCCTCTTCATCGCACAGCAGAAAGGCGTCTTCCAGCTCCGCCAGGCGACTGCTGTCCACGGCGAAGATGATCTCGTCGATCACGTCCTTCCGGAGCAGCAGCGGCAGATGCGCGAGCGGCTCTACCTGGTAGGTATTGCGCAGCGTGATCGAACCAGGAGCTCCCGCGGCATCTGCGATAAACGCGGAAAGGCGTACGCCGTAAGGTTCCGAGTGTTCGAGCAGACGGCCGAGGTTCAGCGCACGCTCGCCCGTGCCGACCACCATCACATAATGCGGCGCGCCGAACTCGCGCCGGATGACTCCGACAACACTTCCGGCCTTCCAGCGGAACAGCGTCAGCAGCACGAAGCTGTAGGCGAAGAACAGCACCAGGAAGAAGCGGCTGAGATCGAGCCGCAGCAGGAACTCGAGCAGGACGATGACGATGAATCCGAGCGTGCACTGGCGAAAGCTGTCGCGCAGGATCACTCGCGGATGCGCCGAATCGAGCCGATCGTAGATCTCGAGCCAGTGCCCGAGCAGGACCCACGTGAGCACGGAACAGCCGAGCAGGAGCGCTTTGGTCGGAACAATGATGAAGAACTCGCGCTCAAACAGCGGAAGCTGCGCACGGGTCTGGTAAGCGGCCTCGAATGCCAGAGCCGTCAACACGACGTCGGACAGCGCAAACAGGAAGCGCGCCTTGCGGTTATGCCGGCTGAACACTGGTTCGAAGCCAGCATAGCAGTGCCGCGAGGGCGCGACCGGGGATTCCCCCCTTGCGTCCGTCGACTCGCCTGGTAAGCCGGGTCAGGCGATGAACCCGCGGAGATACCGCCCGCTCTGCCGCAGCGATGCTTTCCGGCGCTCGAGAGAACCTTCGTAGGCGCGATCCTCGACTTCGATGCACACCGGCCCGTCGTAGCCCGTCTCCGTCAGCGTGCTGAAGAACCTGCCCCAGTCCACATCGCCCATGCCCGGCAGCTTCGGCGTGTGATACTCGAGCGGATGCGCCAGAATCCCGACCTGATTCAGCCGCTCCACATCGACGCGCGCGTCCTTGGCATGCATGTGGAAGAGCCGCCCGGCGAACTCCCGCATGGCGGCGCAATAGTCCATGCGCTGCCAGACGAAATGTGACGGATCGAAGTTGAGGCCGAGATTCTCGAGCTTAATATCGTTGAACATGCGGCGCCAGATCGCAGGAGAGACCGCGAGATTCTTCCCGCCGGGCCATTCGTCTTTGGTAAACGACATCGGACAGTTCTCTATGCCGATTCGCACGCCGTGGTCCGCGGCGAACTGCACGAGAGGCCGCCACACCTCCAGAAACCTCGGCCAGTTGTCGTCAACGCTTTTCGCGGGATCGCGGCCAATAAACGTATTCACAACGCCCAGACCGGCCAACTTCGCTGCGCGAATGACGTTGCGGAGATGCTCGATGCAGACTTCCGCCTCGGCGCGATCGGCAGCCAGCGGATTCGGATAATACCCAAGGCCGCTGATGGCGACGCCGCTTTTCGCCATCGTGTCCTGAACTCGCTTCGCGTCATCGGCGGTAAATCCGGTAACGTCGATGTGCGTCACGCCCGCATAGCGCCGTTCGGCCCTGCCCTTCGGCCAGCACATGACTTCAATCGCTTCGAAGCCCTCGGAAGCCGCGAACCCGGCCACCTCTGCAAGCGACAGTTCCGGCAGAATCGCCGTAACGAATCCCAGTTGCACGTGATGTCTCCTGTAAGTCAGTAACCTGCCGGCGTAGCCGCCATTCCAATGGTCGCGATGCCGAGCCGCTGTCGCGCCTCATCGAGCATCGCCGCCGTGCGCGTCGCGCCGCAACGCGTAACTCCGAGCGCCCGCACCTCGAGCAGCTTGTCGAGATCGCGCACGCCTCCGGCTGCCTTGACCTGCACGTGAGGCAGGACGTGCGCACGCATCAGCTTCAGGTCTTCAACGGTCGCTCCGCCTGGCGCGTATCCGGTGGACGTTTTCACCCAGTCAGCGCCGAGTTGGCTCGCGATCTCGCACAGCCGTATCTTCTGTAAGTCGTTGAGATACGCGTTTTCAAGGATGACCTTCACCTTCTGACCTGCTTCATGCGTGGTCTCGATGACCGCCCGCATGTCATCCCGCACGTAATCCCAGCGACCGCTCACGACCGCGCTGATGTTGACAACCATGTCGAGCTCTTCGCCGCCGTCTGCGAGTGCCTGCCGTGCCTCGGCGATTTTGATCGAGGTCGCGTGCCCGCCATGCGGAAAGCCGACGGTGGTACTTGCCTTCACAGCGCTGCCCCGGAGAGCCTCCGCGCAACGGCGCAGATACCAGGGCATGATGCAGACGCTCGCAACATCGTACGCCAGCGCGAGCCGAATCCCGGCTTCGAGATCGTCCGCCGTGAGTGTCGGATTCAGCAGCGAATGATCGATCATCTTCGCGACGTCCTGGTAGGTGTAGTTCACGAAGCCACCACTGTATCGCATAAACTCTCGTTGGACACGCAGGATGATCCGCGTTCAACTTAACGTGTCGAGCAGCTGCGATCGCCGACAGGCTGGCGACGGTTCCGACGGACTCGGCCAGCAATGACGATCCGGCGCAAACTGAATACAGCTGCGCCGGCCGCACGCGAGCGGCCCGTATCCGATCCTCTGCTTCAGAAATATCGCAACGCGCGGCTTTGCTGGCGGCTCGTCAGCGAATAGAATGACAACGATGAAGCCTTGTGAACGCGCGGCACAGACGGCTCAGTTCGGCGACGCCGTGTTTGCGCCACTCCTCCGGCCAATGGCGCCGGCGTCGGATATCGCAGGCATCACGCCAATGAAACCGTGTAATAAAACGTGGCCGAAGCGCATCTCACCTGCGCGGCAGAGCCACAGATCTGCAAACCCACAGGAGAAAGCTGAATGACACTACCGACTCTCAGGAGGTGTGCTCAGGTAACGGCTGTATGCCTCGCCCTGGCGTTGTCCGCCGGCATTGCGGCCGCACAGGGCACGACCAGCACCACTCCAACAGTGAATCAATGCACCGGTTCCACCTCGCCCCTTACGTTCGGGCCAGGCACTGTTTCCAGTTTCTCGATCGAGCGCCGTGTGCCTCTGAACGCGTTCGATGCGGCAACCGGGGCAAACTTCGCCCCGTCCGTGACGCAGGCTGTGGAGGGCGGGGCGCTGGAGTTTCGCGAGACTCTGATCTACAATCCGCAGACCGGCCTGCTGACCTCGCGTCTGTTTACGCAGCAGCCCGCGACAACGTTCCCGACCCCGATCGTCACGTTGAACACCCTGGCCAGCACCGAGTTGTTGCAGACATTTGCGATCTGCATCGACCGGATTTACACGTCAAACAATCCGCGGCCCAACGTGATGTTCGTCGGGACGGTTCTCGAGAACAGGGTGAGTGGCCCGTTCGGTAATCTCACGGGCGCGCCGGCGGCAGTTTCTGTGTCGTTCCCGAGCGCTGCCGCGACCGGTGGCGACACCGGAGGCACAGGTGGGGGAACCGGCACTGGCGGTGGGACCGGCACTGGCGGCGGTACCGGCACTGGCGGTGGCGGCACGACCGGAGGCGGCGGCACAGCGACCGTCGATACTACGCGAAATATAGCGAACGTTGTCGTTTTGGTCGCCGGAACCGTGACCGCCTTCACGACGACCGCATCGGGAACCGCGAACATTACGCTGGCGCCAACCGGCGGCGGCGGCGCTGGCGGTGGAACCGGCACCGGACCCGTCGCGAACGCCGGCAGCCGGCAGCAGCAGGCCTTCACTCGTACGCATACGCTCGATGCCCGGCAGTCGACCGGCACCGGGACGCTCACCTACCTCTGGAGCATCCCGGCGGGTGCTCGCTCGGCCACCCTCATCAATCCGACCTCGGCACAGCCGCAGATCATCTTCGGCCAGGGCTTTGGCGATTACGATGTCGAGCTGGTCGTGACCGACGCTTCGGGCAAGAAGAGCGAACCCGCGCGGATCACCATCACGTTCCTGGGTGCGAACCCGTTCTGAAGTGCAGCAGCAGGGGCGACGCACCGGCGTCGCCCTTTTTCTGACCCTCGCGCTATCCTAATGCCGAGGGAAATATTTGTCACGTATCTCGCTCGCTTTCAAGAGCTTCTTCAACATACTCTTCAAAGATCATCTGCCTGAAAATGTCGCCCGAGCCTACGGTTATGTGAAGGAGGCCGCGGGCAGAACAGCGCCCGCAAAGGCCGCGGCTCCCGAGATCCGCAGTTCCGACGGCGCCCTCCAGATCCTCGGGATCCTGCAGCGCGATGCCCGCATGCTCGACTTCCTCATGGAAGATCTGAAGCCGTACTCGGACGAGCAGGTCGGCGCCGCGTTCCGTGAAGTCAACGAGCAGGGACGGGCGACACTCCTGCGCTATGTGACCGTTCGGCCTGTCATCGACGCGGTCGACAATACCCGCATAAGCGTTCCCAGCCGCGATCCGAATCTTGTAAAGCTCATCGGCAATGTGCCGGCCGATGGCAACGTCAGCCAGGGGATACTCCGCCATAAGGGCTGGCGTGCCGAACGAATCGAGCTGCCGAAACCGCCCTCCGGTCAGGATCTGCAGGTCCTGGCGCCCGCTGAAGTCGAAGTCGAGTAAATCGCCACAAGCTGAATGCCATACGTTATCGGGATTGACCTCGGAACGACGAACTCCGCGCTCGCGTATACGGATGCCGCGGCGGTGCAGGAACCTTTTGAACCCCCGCAAGTGGAGATGTTTGCGATTCCGCAGCTGGCAAACCCGGGAGAGATTCGGGCGGAGCCGCTGCTGCCCTCGTTCCTTTACGTCCCCGGGCCGGCGGATTTTCCGGCTGGCGCCACCGCCCTGCCCTGGAATGACACCCCCGCACACGTCGTCGGCAAACTGGCCCAGAAGCGGGGCGCGGAGAACATCGGCCGGCTTGTCTCCTCGGCCAAATCGTGGCTATCGTATTCGGGGGTCGATCGAACCTCGGCGATTCTGCCTGCCGCCGCGCCCGAGGGAGTAGGAAAGATCTCGCCGGTGACCGCATCCCGCGCGTATCTCCAGCATCTGCGCGACGCCTGGCAATCGACCATGCCGGACGCTCCCTTTGACCAGCAGCACGTGCTGGTAACGGTGCCGGCATCGTTCGATGCAGTCGCGCGCGAGCTCACGCTCCACGCGGCGCAGGAGGCGGGCTATCGGAACGTCGTTCTCCTGGAGGAGCCGCAGGCCGCGTTCTATTCCTGGATCCAGCGCAATCCACACTGGCGCGAGCAGGTCAGCGTCGGCGACCTCATCCTCATCGTCGACATCGGCGGCGGCACGACAGACTTCACGCTGATCGCCGTCACCGAGGAAGCAGGCGAGCTGCGGCTGGAGCGTCTTGCCGTCGGCGAGCACATACTGCTCGGCGGCGACAACATGGATCTCGCGCTCGCGCACACCGTGCATCAGCAACTCGTCGAGAAAGGCACGAAGCTCGATGTGCTGCAGTTCAATGCTTTATGGCAGCAGTGCCGCATCGCAAAAGAGGAGTTGCTGGCACCTGACAACGATGCAAAGGAGCACCCGGTAACCGTGCTGGGGCGAGGAACGGGGCTCGTCGGCGGAACGATCAAGAGCAAGCTGACGAGAAAGGATCTGGAGCGGGTGCTGCTCGACGGATTCTTTCCTGCCGCCTCGAGCGAGGACATGCCGCAGGCGCGGCGTCGTGTGGGCCTGACGGAAATCGGACTTCCGTATGCGGCTGACGCGGCCGTCACGCGACACCTTGCGAAGTTCCTGCGCCAGCAGGGTGGCGGTCTGGCGGCGCCCACACACGTGCTGTTCAACGGAGGCGTGCTTCGTGCCGGGCTCGTCCGAGACCGCATCATTTCCGTGCTGAACGGCTGGCTCGCGGCCGAAGGGAAAGCAGCGCTGAAGGTGCTCGAGGGCGAGGACCTGATGCACGCGGTTGCGCGCGGCGCCGCCTACTATGGCCTTGCGCGGGCCGGCAAGGGTGTGCGCATCCGCGGCGGTGTTCCTCGTACCTACTACGTCGGCGTTGAAACAGCGATGCCCGCAGTGCCGGGTCTGCCCGCGCCACTGAAAGCACTCACTGTGGCCCCCTTCGGCATGGAGGAAGGCACTGACCTCAAGTTCCCGAACCAGGAGTTCGGTTTGATTGTCGGCGAACCGGCCGAATTCCGGTTCTTCTCGTCGGTGACGCGCCGTGACGATGCGCCCGGCGCGCTGTTAGAAGAGGTCGGCGAGGACCTCGAGGAGCTGTCTCCAATGGAAGTGCATCTGCCGGGCGAAAACGGGCAACTCGTAGCAGTGACTCTCGAGACGGTGGTTACCGAGACAGGCATGCTGCAGCTGTGGTGCGTAGCCCGCGACGGCCGCCGCTGGAAGCTGGAGTTCAACGTGCGAGAACGCGTGGCCGCCTGAGGGAATGGGCCTCTAGAATGGTCATAGAGCTCTGCAATGACCAAAGACGACGCCAGGAATGTGTGTCTGTTCCTCACGGGCCTGTCGCTCGGCGCTGCAATCGGCATGTTGTATGCGCCCATCTCCGGCGTGGAGGCACGGCGGAAGATCGCCAGCGGCGCGCAGGCGACGCGCGAGCTGTATCAGCAGGGGCTGCACCTCGCTGAAGAAGCCGCCGATATGATGGAAGAGGGCCGCCGCCTCGTCCGAGGATAAGCGCCATGGCCGCCCTCATCGCGCTCAGCTCGCTGCCGGCGTTTAAGAACGAGCCGTACACCGATTTCTCCGTCCCCGAGAACCGGGGCGCCATGGAGCACGCGCTCGATACAGTGCGCCGGCAGTTCGGCCGCGAGTATCCATTGCTCATTGCCGGCGAGCGCATGGAAACGGGCGACACGCTGATCTCACGCAACCCGTCGCGTCCCGAGGAAATTGTCGGCATTCATCACAAAGCCAACGCCGGCCTTGCGCGCCTGGCCGTCGAGCAGGCGTACAAGAACTTCCCCGCCTGGCGCGATACACCCGCAGAGGACCGCCTTTCGATGCTCCTGAGCGCCGCCGCGCTGCTGCGGCAGCGAAAGCTCGAGTTCGATGCATGGCTCGTATTTGAAGCAGGCAAGACCTGGCCGGAAGCCGAGGCGGAGACCGCCGAAGCGATCGATTTCTGCGAATACTATGCGCGCCAGATGCTGCGTTTTCGCGAGACCGACGCAGAAGTGCAGATGCCCGGCGAACGCGATCGCATCAGGTACGTGCCGCTCGGCGTTGGCGTCGTCATTCCGCCCTGGAACTTCGCGCTCGCGATCCTGGCCGGCATGACCACAGCCGCCCTCGTTACGGGCAACACCGTCGTGCTGAAGCCGTCCAGCGAGACGCCGACTATCGCCGCCAAATTCGCCGAGCTTCTGCTCGAAGCCGGTTTCCCGCCGTTCTCCTTTTCGCTGCTGGTTGGCAGCGGAGCGGAAGTCGGCGACGTCATCGTCGAACACCCGAAGACGCGGTTCGTCTCGTTCACCGGCTCGCGAGACGTCGGCCTGCGCATCAACGAGCTCGCCGCCAAACCGCGCAAAGGCCAGCTCTGGATCAAACGGGTCATCGCGGAAATGGGCGGCAAAGACGCCATCATCGTCGATCGTGAAGCCGACCTCGACAAGGCAGTCGCGGGCGTCGTGCAGTCGGCGTTCGGATACCAGGGACAGAAGTGCTCCGCGTGCTCACGCGCGATCGTGGACGAGGCGATCTACGACGACTTCCTCGCCAGGCTTGGCGAGCGCGTGCGCGAGATCAAAGTCGGGCCTGCCGACGAGCCCGACAGCTACATGGGCCCGGTAATCAGCGAAAAAGCTAAAAAGAACATCCTCGACTACATCGAGACGGGCAGCGAGGAAGGCCGTGTGCTTTGCGGCGCCGATTCTGCGCCCACCGAAGGCGGGTATTTTATACAGCCGACCGTAATCGCGGACGTGGAGCGCAACGCGTGTGTGTTTCGCGAAGAGATCTTCGGCCCCGTGCTCGCGGTCACGAAGGCTCGCGATTTCGACGAGGCGCTCGAGCTCGCCAATGACAGCGAATACGGCCTCACCGGCGCCGTCTACACAAACAATCCCGAAAAAGTCCGCAAAGCACGCGATCAGTTCTTCGTCGGCAATCTTTACATCAACCGAAAATGTACGGGCGCGATGGTTGGCGCGCATCCGTTTGGCGGCTTCAATATGTCCGGCACGGACTCAAAGGCCGGCGGTCCCGATTACCTGCTGCAGTTCCTGCAGGCGAAATCAATTGCTGAAAAGGTAGACTGAGTGGGGCAGCCGCTCAGTCGATGAACCGCAGAACCTTCCTCACAACGACAGCGTCCCTCGCGACCGCATCCGCCCAGACCAGCCGTCGTTCGAACGTGCTGCTGCTGATTGCCGACGACCTCGGCCGCCACACCGGCGCCTACGGGGACACGATCGCCGTCACCCCAAACCTCGATCGGCTCGCGCGTGAAGGCGTGCGCTTCACGAATGCATTCTGCACAACCGCCTCCTGCAGTGCGAGCCGCTCGGTCATTCACAGCGGGTTGCATAATCATGCCAACGGCCAGTACGGCCACGCCCACGCCGAGCACAATTTTTCGTATCTGCCCCACGTCCGCCCGATCAGCAGCCTGCTCAGGGACAACGGCTTTCGAACCGGCGTGATCGGCAAGCTCCACGTCAACCCGATCGAGCGTTTCCGTTTCGACCTCGTCTCCGAAGGCCGCAACCGCGACGTCTCGAACATGGCGGAACGCGCCCGCAAGTTCATGCAGGACGCGGCAGGCGCGCCATGGTTCCTGCAGATGGGCTACGCCGACCCGCATCGGGCCGACCGCGGGTTTGCGAACCGAGCGTACCCGGGCGTCAAGCGAGCCCAGTTCGATCCCGCACAGGTGCGCGTACCGCCGTTCCTGCCGGACAACGAGGCCACGCGCCGCGAGGTCGCCGAATACTACCAAGCCTCCAACCGTCTCGACCAGGGCATCGGTTTGATGCTCGATCTGCTGCGGGAAACGAATCAGCTCGACAACACGCTCGTGATCTTCATGAGCGACAACGGCATGCCGTTCCCAAACGCGAAAACGAACGCGTATGATGCCGGCCTGCACCTGCCGTTGCTGGTGCGCAGTCCCGGCCAGGCGAGACGCGGCCTCGTGAATAACGCGATGATCAGCTGGGTCGACATCGCCCCGACCATTCTCGACTGGGCCGGCGCAAAGCTCCCTCCGTACCCGCTGCACGGCCGCAGCTTCCTGCCGATCCTCGAGCAGGAGAATCCGAGCGGCTGGGATCGCGTGTACCTTTCGCACACGTTTCACGAGGTCACGATGTACTACCCTGTGCGCGGCGTGCGCACGCGGCAATACAAGTACATGCGCAATCTGTTTCCCGAACTGTCATTTCCGTTTTCGACGGACCTCTTCGGTTCGGAGACGTGGCAGAGCATCCGCAAAGGCGGACCGAACGCGCGGGTCGGACGGCGTCCGGTCGAGCAGTACCTGCACCGCGCGCCTGAAGAACTCTACGACATCACCTCCGACCCGGATGAGCTGAACAACCTCGCGCGCGCTCCGCAGCATCAGGCCGTGCTCGGCGAACTGCGTGCCGACGTGACGGCCATGCGAAGGAAGACGAACGATCCCTGGCTGATCAACGACTCGTATCAGTGAAGATCACTGCGGTTGAGACCATCTACATCTCGCGCGGTGTCACCGTCCACTGGGGGCCCATCCAGTGGCTGTGGGTGCGTATCCACACGGACACCGGGCTTGCCGGCCTCGGCGAAACGTACCCGTTCCCCGAAGCCGAAGCTCAGGTGGTCGAGAAACGGCTCGCGCCCATGCTGCTTGGCCGCGACCCTTCATCGATCGACCGGCTCTGGGCGGACATGTACGAGCAGGTCAGCTTCCACGGCTGGGCGGGCGCCGAGATGCGGGCGATCAGCGCGGTCGATATAGCGCTTTGGGACCTGGCGGGCAAAGCTGCCGGGCTGCCGGTCTACAAGCTGCTCGGCGGCGCTTCCCGCGATCGCGTTCGTACGTATAACACGTGCTACGACTATTTCGATTTCTGCACACAGCCGGTCGAACTCGCGCGCGATCTGCTCCAGCGCGGGATTCGCGCGATGAAGATTTGGCCTTTTGATGCGATCGGCAAGGAAACTCGCGGGCAGTACATCACGCCGGA
>DASSSG010000352.1:0-3525 GCA_035708545.1 Bryobacteraceae bacterium
CGCGGCGTTCGGGCAGAGTGCCACACCGCCGCTGTCGGGTAACTGGGTGGATTCCCAGGGTAATCGGCTGCAGGTTTCCGAGACCAATGACGTCGTCAGCCTGACGTCCAGAGGCTGGTCATTCGAGACCAGCGCGAAGCACTACAAAGCCGACCTGGCGATGAGCGGCATGAGATCCGGCAACGAGTTTACAGCCGTACAGGCAAGCACCATCGGCACCTGGGTGCTGAAGGGCCGCCTTGCGCCGAACGGGTCCGTGCGCGCCACGCTCCAGGTGACGGGCGAGGAGCCGTTCGAGTTCATTTTGGTAAGAGACGAGGAGCGCGTTGAGCGCCGCCTCCCGGCAACAGCCGAGCGCATCGTGGTGCGGCCCGCGCGCGCTTCGATCCCCATCGGCCGCTGGATCCCGGTTTCCGTTTCGGTGGCGAACGCCGACGGCACGATGATTGCCCCGGTGCAACCGGTGTTCGTCGAGCTCAGTTCGCAGGGAGGCACGCCGATACCTCACCGGGTGCGCGTGACACCAGACTACCCGCGGGCGCCTGCGGGCATCAAAGCAGAGTCGGCAGAAGTCACACTGAAGGCCACCAGTCCCGGCCTTCCGACGATCACGCTGCAGGCGTGGGGCTGTGTAGACAGTGCGGTCACCGCGCTGCGGATGTCGACACGCCGCTCCGACGGAGTCGCGGACGGGCGGGACGCTCTGCCGCTGATCGTCAAATTCGTGGACGCGAATGGAGCGCCGTCGCACAACCGGGCGCGGCCGAAATCTCTCGACTGGACAATCACAGGAGCGCTCCGGAGGCCGGTGGCCCAGCGAGATGGCGTCATCGCAGATGAGCCTGTCGGACCGGACGAGTGCGTCAGTGTCCAGGAGATCGTCTCCGATCGTCCGGGCAAAGCAGTGGTGACGGCGCGGTTTGCCAGTCTCCAGGAAGAGATCACGCTGCATTTCCACGCGCCGCTCAGCGCCGCGGCAGTCCTCTGGGCCCTGTTCGGAGGATTGCTGGGCGGGATCGCGAGCGCGGTGCAGAACTACCGGTCGGCGTCGCGGTGGAAAACGCGGCGCTGGGCGGCGTCGATCTTCACTGCACTTGTGGGCGCCCTTGCGATGTTTCTCGGGTGGCACTATGGGCTGCTCAGCGCGTGGCCAAACGCGCCGAACGGTCTCGGCCTGGCATTGCTTGCCGGGATGATCGGCGGATGGGCAGGAAGTCGCGTGCTCGCCAGTTTCGCTGATTCCGTGCTTGCCACGGACAAAAAGAAAGCAGCGACTGCGGCATAATCGAGCATATGACCCTCGACCGCAGATTCTTTGCCGTACTGGCACTTGTCGCCGGAGTTGTATTTGCCGCCGGATACGGCGTCAAGCCGGGGCGTTACCTCGGGAGCTGGCAAGGCAGCAGCGCCGGCGGCAAGCTGGACATCACCATCACGGGAACCGAGGGCCAGCCACTTTCCGCGGAGGTTGTCTTTACTTACCAGGACCAGCGCGTGACGACGAAACTGCGCGAATTCAAGACTGCCGGCGCGGCGATCGAGATCGTCTACGACTATGAATTGGGAGGCTCGCTGCTAAGGTCCGCGCTCAAAGGCGAAGTGAAGGACAAGAAGATCGCCGGGACCTATGCGGCGACCGTTGCAAACACGGGCGACAGCGTGGATCAGGGCACGTGGGAAGTGTCACGCGAGTAACTAAGCGAGACGGCCCATCCGGATTATGACTGGCCTTATTCAAACCTCGCGGATTTGCTGCTGCGGCAGGGGGAGCAGACTGACAGGGCATTCTCGGCGGCAGTAAAGGCAGCGAAACGCAATCCGGGCTCGGCCCGGAATTTCTTCCTCGCCGACAAGGCGCTCTGGAAGCTTGACCGGGCCGATGAAGCGATCCCGTGGTTGGAACGGGCGGTGGAGCTCGACCGTGCTTATCCCGAGCCCCTGTACCTGCTCGGTCAGATTCATACGAAAACGGGGGCGAAACAGAAGGCCGACGTTTACTTCGCGAGGTTTCGCGAGGCGAAAGCTGCCGAGCCTCAGCAGAAGAAATAAGCTGCCGTTGCGACACCATCGTCGCGTCCCGGCGCTCGGTCCGTCAAAACTGGCCCGCATCCGGAAGGGGAGGCATGATGATCAGCCGGCGATGTTTTCTTTCGACACTGGGCGCGAGTGTTGCCGCCGCGGAGGAGACGCGTACGCGCTCGGCCACTGTGACGAAGCTGTTTCGTTCGCCGGACGGCCATCCGAATGCGCTCGAGTCGGCGCGCGAAGGTTTGTGGGTCGGCGAACAGACCACGGATCGCGCATACCTGCTCGACTGGCGTACCGGGAAGGTTCTGAAGAGCGTCGAAACGGAGTCCTCGAACACGAGCGGGATCGCGTACGGCGGCGGGTTTCTGTGGATGGCGGCGAATGGGAAGGCGATCGGCCGTGCGGCCAGGCCGACCGACGCCACCCGCGGCGAGATCGTCAAAGTCGATCCGGAGAACGGTAAGACGGTCGCGCGGTACCCGGTACCCGATGGCGGCGGCGTGCACGGCATTGTATATGTCGACGGCACGTTGTGGATGACCTGCTTCAAATGGAACGCGCTGTGCCAGGTGGAGGCGAAGGATTTCCGCGTGTTGCGGAAGATACCGGTGCATCTCAGCCGTGCGCACGGGCTCGCGTGGGATCCGCCGGGAATCTGGGTCATGCATTCTAATGACTACGTAATCCAGAAGCTGGATGCGGCGAGCGGCGCGCTGCTCGAGCAGATCAGACTGGCGCAGGGCAAGGATCCCGATCCGCATGGCATGGACCTCCACGAAGGCCGTTTGTACTACTGCGACGCGGGGATCGCACCGGGAGGAGTGAGCACCAACAGTGCCGGTGCAGGATGGATCTGCCGAGTTGAGGAGCGGGTCTCCCGGAACCACAGCAAGAGACAGGCATAATGATGAAGAAGCAGCATGTGGATACGCCTTGGGTTCGTGCTTCTGTTCCTCCTCGCCCACGGCTATTCGCAATCCGACCGGGCTGCCCCTGGCCGCCCGAATCCGCGTGAGCGCGCCGCAAACGGCGATCCCGAAGCGCAGTTTACTCTGGCGAAGAACTACGAAGGCGGCCGCGCTGGGCTCAGGAAGGATTACGTGCAGGCGAAGTATTGGTATCAGCGGGCCGCCGATCAGGGCGACCCGTTTGCTCAGGCCAGCCTTGCCCTTCTCTACCGGTTCGGCAAAGGTGTCCCACAGGACTGCATGCAGGCCTACATGTGGTTTTGAATTGCCGCAAGCAGTCTGACCGAAAGCGATCAGGAATCGATCCTCGAGCTCCGCAGTGCAACCGCGACGAAGATGAGCGCCGAGCAAATCCGGGAAGCGGAACGCCTCAGCCGCGAATGGAAGCGAAAGACCGCACGCTACATGAGCGTTCTCTAAGTAGCTGTACATTTGTGCCAGGAAATGTTTTAATGGGCTATGCCCTTCCCGAAGCGGCGCAAGCCCCTGCAGTTCACCGACGAGGAACTCCGTCGACTGGAATCCATCA
>DASSSG010000353.1:0-9273 GCA_035708545.1 Bryobacteraceae bacterium
TCCCGAGCCGATCGACGTCTATCATCCGGAGCGCCGGGTCGGCGACGTCGATTTTCACATCGACGCTCGGAACGCGTACAAGGAGGCGATGTCGTGGGGCTTCGTCGATGTGTTCCGAAGGCTGTATCCCGACCGCGTGCAGTACACCTACTGGGATTACTATCGGAACGCGCTCCCGAACAACTGGGGCTGGAGGATTGACCACATTCTGGCGACCGTACCGCTGGCTGAGTTATGCCGCCGGGCGGACGTTGACATGGCGCCGCGCTGCGCGGCGGGCGCATCGGACCATACGGTGATGTGGGCGGAGTTCGAGTGGGACGCGAGTGGGCGATAATGGGACGGCCATGAAAGCGGAGAAGCTCGACAACGCTGCCGACCTGTACAGGGCCGATTTTCATGAATGGGCGGTCCGGACTGCTGAACTCCTTCGGCAAGGCCGCCTGGCCGAGGTTGACGTCGAGCACGTTGCGGAAGAAATATCCGAGATGGGGAACAGGGACCGTAGAGAGGTCCGCTCACGACTGGAGGTGCTGCTGATGCATCTCCTGAAATGGCAGGTACAGCCAGAAGGCCGGAGTTCGTCGTGGACGAGCACGATCGTCGGGCAGCAAACGCAGTTGCGGCTGATTTTTGAGGACTCGCCCAGCCTGCGTTTGCTGGCTGACGAGGAGTTCAACCTGCGCTATGAGCGGGCGCGCTGGCGCGCGATCAGCGAGACTGGCCTGCCGGAGGAGGTTTTCCCAGGGATCGCGCCGTACGCGCTGGAAGAAGCGTTGCGCGAGGGGTTCTTTCCGGAGTAGTGAGTGGGCCGGCGTGGGTTCCCGGATGTGCGCTGCAACAGCATGGCGGCAGCCTTGCAGGGTATACAATCGGCTCGATCATGCCGAACCAGGTCGTCGCGAGCCGGCGTCAACTGCTGCGGCACCTGCTCGCATCACCTCTGATCGGAGGCTTCACCCGGCTCGCCTCCGCGGACGAGCTGATCGGCAACCCGGCGGAAGCCATCAACATTTTCGATCTGGCGGCGGCCGCGGAGAAGCGCATGTCGGCGGCGCACTGGGCGTACCTTGCCACGGGCGTGGAAGACAACAATACCGTCAAGGCAAACCGTGAAGGCTTCCAGCTGTTTCAGATCCGCTCGCGCCGATTCGTTGCCGTCGAGCGAATCGACACAACGGTCGAGCTGTTTGGCCGCCGCTACCCGTCGCCCGTGATACTCGCGCCGATCGGCAGCCAGCGCGCCTTCCATGCCGAGGGCGAGCTCGCGGTAGCCCGAGCCGCGCGCGTGAAAGCTCACCAGATGATCCTTTCGACCGTGACGTCGCATCACGTCCGCGATGTCGCGCGCGCGTACGATCACCCGCTGTGGTTCCAGCTGTATCCGAGTTCGGACTGGACCGTCGCGAAGCATCTCATTACTCGCGCGGAGGAAGCGGGGTGTTCGGCACTCGTGCTCACAGCCGACACGCCTGCGCACCCGGTTCGCGAGCTGGTCGCGCGCTTCGGCCGCGATCGGAACGCGCAGTGCACCGGCTGTCATAAGCCGGGCGCGCAAAGCTTTCGCGAGCGGCCGATGTATCAGGGTGTGAACGCATCGCGAGCGACGGCTCCGGGCGCGCCGTATACCTGGGAACTGATCCAGCGCATTCGCGACCTTAGCCGGCTAAAGCTGATTGTGAAAGGTGTCATGACGGCGGAAGACGCCCAGCTCTGCACAGAGCGCGGTATTGACGGCATCATCGTTTCGAACCACGGCGGCCGCCAGGAGGAATCGAACCTCAGCACGATCGAGGCGCTGCCCGAGATCGTGGCCGCGGTCAAGGGCCGCATACCCGTACTCATCGACGGCGGCTTCCGGCGGGGCAGCGACATTTTCAAGGCGATCGGCCTCGGAGCGGCGGCGATCTGCATCGGACGGCCGTACATCTGGGGGTTGGGCGCGTTCGGCCAGCCGGGGGTCGAACGCGTGCTCGAGCTGCTCGAAGCGGAGCTGGGCATGACGATGAAGATGGCCGGCACGCCATCGCTTGCCGCGATCACGCCGTCATTCGTGCGGCGGCGGCCGTAGTCGATTGATGAGAACGGCTGCGGTTGCAGCTGCGCTGTGCGCACTATTCCTGCTGCTCGGGTGCCTGCTCGTGCCCACGCTCGGTGTGCAGCACGACGAGGCGCTTTTTGCCATGGCCGTGTGGACGCCGCAGTACGTGGAGCCATGCGCGGTCGGCAGCTTCGAGTTCCCCGCGATGCTGATGCCGTACGTCGGCGCCGACAAGGGTTATCTGTACAGGCCGATTTTCAGCGTGTTTGGGCCGAACGTATTGAGCCTGAGGCTTCCGGTAGTACTGATCGGCGCGGCGACCATCGCGATGTTTTTCGCGCTGCTGCGGCGCTTCGTTCCGGAGTGGGCGGCGGTTGCCGGTGCGGCGTTGCTCGCGACTGACCCGATGTTTGTGGTCACGACGACGTTCGACTGGGGCCCACTCGCGCTCCAGCATCTCTGCGTCGTAGCCGCCGTGCTTCTGCTCGCGCGACATCCTCCGCGAGTGCTCGCGGCGTTCGTATGCTTTGGCCTCGCCATGTGGGATAAAGCGGTCGCAGTCTGGCCGTTAGCGGCGCTGATTGCCTCGACAGTCACGCTGTACCCCGGCGAGGTGCGGCGCGCGCTGAGCGCCCGCCGGCTGATCACGGCAGTCGCAGGCATCATCGTCGGCGGCCTTCCGCTCTGGCTTTACAACGTTCAGAACGGCTTTCGCACGTTTCGTGAAAACACGGCGTTTTCCACCGAACAGCTCTTCTACAAAACGCACCTCCTCATCGATTGCCTGAACGGTCCCGGCGCAATGGCCTGGATGTTGCGCGGGCCGCGGCCTGCGTTCATCACGCTCACCGTCCCGCTGCTGATAGTTGCGCTCATGGCGGGGTGGCGCCGACGCGCTGTGTGGTTCGGTGTGCTCGCTGCCGGCTTCATCTTCGTCCAGATGCTGTTCGTGAGAAATGCCGCTACCGGCGCACAGCACACGATGCTGGTCTGGCCATGGGTGCACTGGACGATCGCGTGTGGGCTCACGGCCGTGAGATGGAAACGCGCCGCAGTGGCGGCAGTCGCCGCCGGGGTACTCGCGAACATCATTATGACGAGCGTCTACGTCGGCAAGGGCTGGACGGCCGGAGGGACGGTCGGCTGGTCCGACGCGATCTTCACGGCCGCTCGCGAGCTGCGCCCCGATCCGAACGAAATCGTGATCGCAGCGGATTGGGGTCTTGTGTGGCCGCTGGTTCTGCTCACGAATGGCCGATTAACAGTGCACGTCGATACGCAGGAATACGGCCGCAACTTGTTCGTCAGTCACGTCGATGGTGAGGAAGCGCTCGCCGGCGTCAACGCCGAGTGGGACAGAAAAGCCGCCGTGCAGGGCCTCCGGCGAACGCATGTGGCGACGTGGAGCGATCGGCATGGGCGGCCAACGATCATCGCCTTTCGCTACCGCCGCTAGAATAGCCATTTAGGAGCCTTTTTGTCTCTTGAACGAGAGTTGATCCAGCAGCGTCTGGCGCGCATTCGCGAAATCGAGGCGCTCGGTTACAAGGTGTACGGCCACCCCTTCGAAGCGACTCACACGATTCCGCAGATTGTTGCGGAATACGGTACGAAATCTGCGGAGCAGCTCGAGCCGCGCGTCAATGTCCGCATCGCGGGCCGCGTGTTGACCGTCCGGCGCATGGGCAAGGCCGGATTCGCACACCTGTTGCAGAACAGCGAGCGGCTCCAGATCTACGTTCGAAAAGACGCGGTCTCCGAGGCGGATTACCAGCTGTTCACGCTGCTTGACCTCGGAGACATTGTCGGCGTGCAGGGGTATTTATTCCGCACGAAGACGGGAGAGCTCAGCGTCCACGTCGACAAGCTTTACTTCCTCTCGAAGATTCTCCTGGGCATGCCGGAGAAATGGCACGGGCTCGAGGACATCGAGACGCGATACCGGCAACGATACCTCGATCTCATTGCGAACCCCGACGTCCGCACGGTGTTTGCGACACGGGCGAAGGTGATCGCCTCGCTGCGCCGGCAACTCGACGAGCGCGGATTCATCGAAGTGGAAACGCCGATGATGCAGCCACTTTACGGCGGCGCGACGGCGCGCCCTTTTGTGACCCATCACAACACGCTCGACCTCGATCTTTACCTCCGCATCGCGCCCGAGCTGTATCTCAAGCGCCTCGTCGTGGGCGGCCTCGAGCGCGTGTATGAGATCAACCGGAACTTCCGTAACGAGGGCATCTCGACGCAGCACAACCCGGAGTTCACCATGCTCGAGTTCTATCAGGCCTACACCGACTATCGTGGCCTGATGGATCTCTCGGAGGAGCTGCTGCGGCAGACGGCCATTGACGCGACCGGGTCCACGGCCGTCCAGTTCGGCGAGCACACCATCGACTTCGGCAGCATCCGCCGGCTCACGATGCGCGAAGCAGTGGTCGAGTTCTGGCAGGGTGCCGACCCTCCCTCGCTGGCGAATGTGCGCGATCCTCAGTGGCTGCGCCGCCACTCCCACGCGAATTCCGCGGGCGAAGCGCTCGTCGATATCTTCGAGCGCGTCTGCGAAGAGCACCTCATTCAGCCGACGATCATCTGCGACTACCCGGTCGAGACCTCGCCACTGTCGAAGACCAGGCCCGACGAACCCGAGTTCGTCGAGCGGTTCGAAATCTACGTCGCCGGCATGGAGATCGGCAACGCATATACCGAGCTGAACGACCCGCGCGAGCAGCTCGCGCGTTTCGAGATGCAGCTCAGGATGGCGGAGCGCGGCGATGAGGAGGCGCATCGTCTCGACGAAGACTACCTGCGCGCCCTGTCCTACGGCATGCCTCCGACCGCCGGCGAGGGAATCGGTATCGACCGGCTCACCATGGTGCTGACGAACGCGCGTTCGATTCGCGACGTCATCCTGTTTCCGCTGTTGCGGCCGGAAGGGGCCATCGGCATCGCCGACGACCTGCGCAACGGACTGGCGGCGGCCCAGGCCGGGCAGTGAAGGACCGATTCGAGTTCTTCGTCGCGCGCCGATATCTGCGTGCGAAACGCAAACAGGCCGTTATTTCGGTGATCACGCTGATTTCGGTGGCGGGGGTGGCGGCCGGGGTGATGGCGCTGGTCGTGGCTCTGGCGATCAATAACGGATTCCGAAGCACCCTGCAGCGCAATCTGCTCGGGGCGACCGCGCACGTCAGCATTCTCGAGAAACAGCCCGGTCCGGGAATCGAGAACTGGCGCCAGCTTGCCGGCAAGCTGCGGGCGCTGCCGCACGTGACTGCTGTGTCGCCGTCGCTCTACGGTGAGCTGCTGTTTTCGGGGCCGGTGCGCTCGAAGGGCGGGATTCTCAAAGGCGTCGATCCCGATGCCGGGCCGCTGACGAATGAGGTTCTGCGCAACCTGAAAGCGGGATCGATGGCGGACCTGAAGAACGCGCGCGGGCTGCCTGGGGTCATTCTCGGCTCGAAGATGGCGCTGAATACCGGCATGATGCCGGGAAGCGTTGTCAACGTCATTAACCCGACGGGCGAAGTGCTGCCGATCGGAGTACGTCCCACAACGTGGCGGTTCCGCGTGGTCGGCATCTTCGAGTCGGGTTTTTACGAGCTCGACGATAACTGGTCCTACACTTCACTCGATTCCGCGCAGCAGGTTTTCGCGGTACCCGACGTCGTGAACTCGATAGAGCTGCGTCTCGATGACATCAACACCGCTCCCGAGATTGCGCGCCAGGCGGAAAAGCTGGCGGGCAGCAAGCTGGCGGCGACGCACTGGATGGAGCAGAACA
This sequence comes from Bryobacteraceae bacterium, assembly GCA_035708545.1. Lineage (GTDB taxonomy): Bacteria > Acidobacteriota > Terriglobia > Bryobacterales > Bryobacteraceae > DASSSG01. The sequence goes on from DASSSG010000353.1 coordinate 5,826, forward strand.
AGCCGATCCTGAACGCGCTGAAGACCGAGCGCGTGGTGACCTTTATAACTATCGGCCTGATTCAGATGGTCGCCGCGCTCAACATTCTGATCGCGCTGGTCATGATGGTGATGGAGAAGCATAAAGACATCGCGATCCTCATGTCCATGGGCGCGCGTTTCGCCCAGGTGCGGCGCATCTTCATGCTCGAGGGTGTCATTATCGGAGTGATCGGAACGGTGATCGGCTTGATCGTCGGTCATGTCCTCTGCTATTTTGCCGACAAACACCGTTGGTTGCGGCTCGACGAGCAGGTATACTCACTCGCGTTCGTGCCGTTTGAGGCGCGTCTCATTGATACGCTGTGGATCTCCGGCACTGCGATACTGGTGAGCTTCGTCGCCACGCTCTACCCGGCCCGCGCGGCGACGCGCGTGCTTCCCGCGGAGGCGCTGCGGTACGAATAATGTGCGGGATCGCGGGTTTCACTCACCAGAGCTACCGGCCTGACCCGGCGATCATCCGCGGCGCTCTCGCGTCGATCCGGCATCGCGGGCCGGACCAGGAGGGCGCGTACGAGAGTGACATCGTTTCGCTCGGCGCGGTAAGGCTGAAGATCATCGATCTTGCGGGCGGTGACCAGCCTATGCAGGCCGGCGGCGCCGTGATTGCATTCAACGGAGAAATTTACAATCACGTCGAGCTTCGTCGCGAGCTCGAGCAACGCGGCCACACTTTCCGGTCGCATTGCGACACCGAGGTCGTGCTGCACGCATTTCTCGAGTGGGATCTCGATTGCTTCCGCCAGTTCCGCGGCATGTTCGCGGTCGCGCTGTGGACGGAGCGGGAGCGCCGTCTGGTGCTCGCGCGCGATCGCATGGGTATCAAGCCTCTCTACATCGCGCAGCGCTCCGGTGACCTGCACTTCGGATCCGAGCTGAAGGCGATCTGGGCGCATCCCGAGGTTCCCCGGCGGGTCAGCGCTGACGGGCTGAACCGTTTCTTCTCTCTCAATTACATCCCCGGCGAGTACACGCTCGCCGAAGGCATCTGCAAACTGCCGCCCGCGCACTGGCTGGAGTGGCGCGACAGCGAGGTACAAACGGGGCGCTACTGGTCTTACCGGCTCGACCCGAGGCCGCTCGAGCTCGAGGATGCGAAAGGCAAGCTGGACGGCCTGCTGCGCGCGAGCGTTCGCGAGCATCTCATCTCCGACGTTCCGCTCGGGGTGTGGGCGAGCGGGGGACTGGATTCCTCGACGGTCCTGCACTATGCCGCCCAGGCCGTGCCGCACCTGAAGACTTTCTCCGTGTCTTTCGCGGGTCACGGACATGACGAGAGCCGCTGGTTTCGGGAAGTCGCTGCGCGGTACGGGACCGATCATCACGAGTTCGATCTCAACCCCGAGGCGCAGATACGGGACACGATCGAGCGGATGTCGTACTTCTCCGACGAGCCGAGCTCGGACGCGGGCGCCCTCCCCGTTTGGTTTCTGTCGCGGATGTGCCGTTCGCAGGTGACGGTGGCGCTCAGCGGTGAGGGCGCCGATGAGTTGTTCGGCGGCTACAACACGTATCTGGCGGATGGTTACGCGCGCGTGTTGCGGCGCGTTCCACGGCCACTGCGTAAGGCTGCGCTTGCGGTAGCCCACTGTCTGCCCGCATCGGATGAGAAGATTGGGTTTGATTACAAGCTGAAGCGCCTGCTCGAAGGCGCGCTCCTGCCCGCAGCTGAAGCGCACTTCTTCTGGAACGGCACATGGTCTCAGGATGCGCGCCGCGAGTTACTCACTGACTGGCGGCCCGTTTCCTTCCAGAATGGGAACGGGCTCTGGGTGGACCAGCACAACTATCTCCCCGACGACATTCTCTATAAGACCGATCGCATGAGCATGGCGCATTCGCTCGAGGTGCGCCCGCCCTTTCTCGATCACCGCATCGTCGAGTTCGCCGCGCGGCTGCCGGACGACATGAAGGTGCGGGACGGCACTTTGAAATTCGTGCTGCGTGAACTGATGCGCGACAAACTTCCGCGATCCGTGATCACACGGCCGAAGGAAGGCTTCGACATCCCGACGCACAAGTGGTTTCGCGGCGTGCTGAAACCGCTGCTGCAGGACTGCGTAAACGAGCGTTCTGTCCGTGACACGGGCTTGTTCCAATGGCCCGCCGTCGAGCGGGTCATCGGTGATCACCTCGCGCGGCGCGCCAATTACGGCTATCATCTCTGGGGCCTGCTTACTTTCTTTCTCTGGAAGAACCGATGGAACGTCGCCACGAGCTGATCGTCCTGCTCGTGGCCGCTGCGGTTTATCTGGGCACGATCATCTCGCCGCCTCGGCTGATGGACGATGTCGACGCCGTGCAGGCGCAGATCGCGCGGAACATGCTCGAGTCAGGCGACTGGGTTACGGCTCGGCTGAACGGGGTGCCTTATCTCGAGAAGTCGCCGCTTGTGTACTGGCTCATCGCCGGCTCGTTCGCGATATTCGGCGTACATGACTGGGCCGCGCGGTTGCCGATCGCGCTGAGTGCGATCGCTCTGTGCTGGGTGACGGCGCGGATGGGCGCGTGGGCGTTCTCGGGCCGTGTGGCGTACTACGCGGGGCTGGTGATGGCGACGTGCGCTGGACTCTGGCTGTTCACGCGCATCCTGATTCCCGACGTGATGCTGACGCTGGTGATCGCGCTGGCGATGTGGGTCTTCCTCCGTGCCCTCGAAGGCGACGGACGCCGGTGGGCGTATGCATTCTGGGCGTGTATCGGGATCGGCGTGCTGCTGAAGGGCCTTGTCGCGGCCGTGTTCCCGATCGCCGCGGGAGCGGTGTACCTGGCCGTCACGCGCTCGGACTGGCGACGGTTGCATCCGTTCACGGGTGCGCCGATCGCGCTCGTGATTGCAGCGCCGTGGCATGTCGCCGCGACGCTCGCGAACCCGCCTTATGTCGATCTGACGCCGCGCAGTGAGGCCGGACAATATCACGGCTTCTTCTGGTTCTACTTCCTGAATGAGCACGTGTTCCGATTCCTGAACATGCGTTACCCGCGCGACTACAATACCGTGCCGCGGCCGCTGTTTTGGCTTTTGCATCTGCTGTGGCTGTTTCCGTGGAGCGTGTATCTTCCGCAGGTCTTTCGGCTGAGTTACCGGCCAGTCGATCGAGCCGGGCGCATGCGATTACTCGCACTGTGCTGGGCCGGTTTCGTGCTGGTGTTCTTCACGTTTTCGACGACCCAGGAGTATTACTCAATGCCCGCGTACCCTGCCCTCGCCCTGCTGTTGGCGTGCGGGGCAGGCTGCCAGCCTGCGGCCGGCCGGCAGCCCGCCCGAGCGGCACGCGCGGCAGCGGCGATCTGTCTCGCGGCAGTTGTCTTCATTCTGATCCGGGTCTGGAACCAACCGGCCCCCGGCGACATCTCGCAAGCCCTCACCTCGAATCCTGAAGCCTACACTCTCTCGCTCGGCCACA
>DASSSG010000354.1:0-5524 GCA_035708545.1 Bryobacteraceae bacterium
TCAAAGGCGACCTTTGTCTGGGCGGACCAGAAGCTCATCACGCTCGATCAGGACGGCAATCTGATGCTCGCGCATCCTTCGCCCCAGCGCTTCGAGATCGTCGCGAAAGCCCCACTGCTGACCAGCACGTCGTGGACGCCGCCTGTGCTGGTGGGAACGCGAGTTTATCTTCGCGACCGGCGCAACCTGATGGCAGTTGATCCTGGCTGAGGGTTCAGGCGCCGGCCTCAGGACTCGGCTCGAAGCCGGGCATTACCTCTTCGCGTGTAACCGCTCTGCGCTCCCGGCCGGTGGTCTTGCCGTCCTCGAACAGCGATTTCAGCCGCAGCAGATCATCTTCCATCTCGCGGCCGGCGTCGCGTCCGAGCAGCCACGCGACCGCGTGGCCCACTGCTCCGGCCGGCGGGTTGTACGAAAACCGGATGTGCACGCGAGTGCCGCCGTTCGGGGTCGGATCGAAGCGCACGATGCCGGCATTCCTGATTAACGAATCGTCCGTGCTCTTCCACGCCAGCACCTGATTCTCGATGCGGCGCGTGATTTCCGCATTCCACGCGACGGATACACCCGCAGGCCCCTCGGCCACCCAATGCGATCGGCCCTCGTCCAGAACGCGGACGTCTTTCAGGTGGGTCATGAAACGCGGGAAGTTCTCGAAGTTCTGCCAGAAGTCCCAGACTTCCTCGACAGGGGCGTTGATCTCTATCGTTTTCACAATATCCACCGCGCGGCGGCCCCCGCTGATGCCCAGAACACGGCCGATGTCCGTATTCGTCGCGGCGCGCGTCACGAGGGCTGTACCCACCAGGGCCGCGGCGAAACTCAGCGGATCGCGCCGTGAGAAACCGTAAACCGCCATCGCACCACCCGCCAGACCGGCCACGAGGCGCGCGGCCGGGTTCCAGTTCTCGCTCCGCTCGCGCGACGAGCCCCCCTGCAGTTCCGGAATATCCCTTGCACCCTTGTGCACCGCGAGCTCGTTGCGGATCTCGTGCACCCCGGGCACGCTCGAGATGGCCGAGAGGAGCGGATCCAGTTCGTGCCTGAGGACAGAGCCGCCAAGCGTTACCGAGCCCTGTTCGGCGCTTACCTCGATTGCGCCCGGATGACTCACCGCACGGCCGAGCTGCGTACGAACGCGTGCCGCCAGAACATCGTCATCGACCTGCTCGCCCGACCAGTTCGTCCGGACAACGGACGCGGTACCGAGCGCGCGGTTGCCGAGGTCTCGCGCCGCTTTTGAGAGGGCGTCACTACTTTGCCGGACCACACTCTTCGCCTTGTCGCGCGTGATGGCCCGGCGGCGGCGGCCGCGATCCGGGTCGAGCAGGTACATGAGGCCGGCGCCCACGCCGGCGCCTCCCAGCAGGCTCACAGGACGAATCATGACGGGGTCCTCCGCCCCAGTGGACGCTCTGGCCTGCGAGACCGTGTTCGCGCGCGGCCCGCGTTAACAGTGAACGCTGGTGAGGCGTGCTGGGGTCATTTCTTCGGCGCCGCTGCGGGCCGGCGGTAGATCGTCTCGAAGTCCGGTTTCGATCCGATGCTGAGGCCGCCCGACACGGACGTGGTCGAGCCGGAGTACGCCGCCGGAGGACCAGGACGGCTGTCCCGCGTATCCGGACCCTTGACCGTAGTCTTTGATTCCGGTTTCACCCGGCCGCCGCCGGCCGGACGCGCGTCCAGACGGTCGATGTCGTCTTTGGGAACAGCGACCTGCTCGTTCTTGAGCACGATCACCACACTCTCCGCCGTCACTTCATCCAGCTTCGCGATGACGGGCTGCTTCGACGATTTCTTCAGAATGCGAAGCTCGCTGCCGCGCTTGAGTTCGCGTACTTTGCTCCAGCCGTCGTCAGCGGCCAGCACGGCCAGGCCGCTCAACAAAAAGATAAGAATGCGAGTCATCGGTCTGCTCTCCTGCGTCTCAGGCACGAAAGCCGTCAGGGAGCCGCGCCCTTGCGGGCGCGGTCCGGTATCGAGATTCAGGCGCTCGCGGTTTCCGTCATCTGGAAGGGCTCGTCGGCGCTGCCGCCATAGATGGAGGGCACTTTGGCGCCCATTGGGCGGAGATACGCCGAGAGCTGGCCACGATGGTGGATCGAGTGGATCTGGCAGAAATTCAGGTATACGACGTTCGGGAATTTCATTCCGTAGAAATCGACGACCGCGGCGAGTTGCTCGCCGCTGAGCTCCTTCACTTTCGCGAGCGCAGTCGGGAACTCCCGTTCGTACCACGCGAGGACCTCGGCCGGGCTCTTGAACGCCGGTTCGTTCTCCATCGGGAAGTTTCCGGCTGCGACGCTGTTGAGGAACCACACTTCGGAGGCTGCCACATGGGCCGCGAGCTCGAGTGCGCTCTTGTTGGTCGGGTGGGGCCGGTAGTCGCATTTGTCCGCGGGTACGACGGCGATTACTTTCCGGGTGATCGTGGATTCCTGTTCGATGGCGCCGATCAGGAAGTGGGCGATGGTTTTGGCCTGCTCAGGGTTCATAGGTGAAACAGCATACCACCACCGCAGGGTCGGTTTCTTCGCTACCGCCCCGACCGCCTCGGGCCGGCCGTCCGGCCGTCGAAATGGGAATCGTGCCAGTCGATTGAGCGCTCGATCCAGTCCACCACATGTCTGGGTTCCCGGATGCCGTGGCCTTCGCGCGGATATCGCACGAACACGGTGTCGACTCCGACATCCCTCAATGTAGAACTGCTCCGCCTCGGAAATCGGCACATCGTTGTCGTTTTCGCCATGCACGAGCAACGTTGCCGTCGCCACTCTGCCGACATAGCGCAGAGCGGAACGCTCCCAGAGCCTGTCCATCAGCGTGCCCTGATGCGGGAAGATGCCGAAGGTCATCTGCTCGTACTGGTTGTAGTAAGTGGTGTAGTTATAACTTACCAGGTTGATGATGGCTGCGGTCGGAATCGCGGCCCGGAACAGCCGGGTCTGGGTGATCAGCCAGGCGCTGAGTTGCCCGCCGTAGCTGACGCCCTCGACGCCGATACGATCGCGGTCAATCCACAGGTTGCGGCGCATGGCAGCGCTCACCCCATACAGCACATCCTGAGCCTCATCGCCGTTCTGATCGCGAAAAACCGCATCGGCGAACGCCTGCCCGTAACCTGTCGAACCGCGGTAGTTCACCATCAGCGTCGCCCAGCCCCGGCCGGCGCACACCTGGTTCTTGAAATTGAAAGCCGCACCCTGCTGCGCGTGCGGCCCGCCGTGGATCACGACGATCAGCGGGTGTTTCGATTCGGCCGTCATCCCTGAGCGGTCTGGTGAGAAACGCTTCGACCTCCCACTTATTGTCGTTGCTGATGAACGTGAATGACATCGACCGAAGCGATCTCCCTGTCGCGAAAGATGTCGGCGTTGAGGTCCGTAAGTTTTCGCTCGCGCCCCCGGCCATCGCTGAAATACAGCTGCGCGACATCGAACGGCGTCGACATGGCGTAAACGATCGCGCCCGCGCGGCCGACGGAAAACGCCGTCACGGCGCCGCGATCGCCCGCAAGGCGCTGCGGCTTGCCTCCGGTCACAGCCATTCGGTACAGCCGCACGTCCCCCCTCCTGCACGGTGAAGTACACAGCGTCGCCTTCGGGCGACCAGACGGGTTCGCCCTGACGATTATCGATCGTCACCAGCTCGCGACGCTGTGTCCCGTCCGCGTTCATGGCCCCAGATGTGCGTGTCCTCCATCGTCGTCTCGAGATCGGTAAGGCCGCGTTTGCAGGCCTGATATACCAGCGTGCGCCCGTCCGGAGACCAACGGGGATGGTATTCGATGCTTTCGGTTGCTGTCAGCCGCCGGAGCGAGCCGTCGCTCACCTTCACTGCGAAAAGATCGTAATTGAAGAACTGATCCTCATTCACCTCGTGATTGGAAGCGAACACGATTTCTTCGCCGCGCGGCGACCAGTCAATCGAGTGCTCGTAGTGCTCGCCTGAGGTGACCTGCCGCGGTGAACCGCCGGCTTGTCGATGACGAAGATGTGCAGTTGCCCACGAAAGCGAGTCGCCGGCCGTCGGGCGACCACTCCGGCTCCGACGAGGAACCGTTCGCGTCGCCGATGCGCGTCGATCTTCCATCCGCCAGCGTGAGAATCCACAACTGCGAATACGCCTTGCCCAGGCGCTCGTAATTCCGGATGCTGTAGGCCACCCGTTTGCCGTCCGGCGAGAACCGAACCGCCTCGACAGAACGCAGTTTCAGATAATCAGCGCTGACGAAAGGAGTGGCGGGGAGCGGCCCTGCCGAGCAGGCGCACGCAAGCAGGGGAATCAGACGGCGCTTGGTTCACATGCGAAATAACAGTCATCATGCATGCCGCGCCGGCTCTCACGCAACTACACCGGCATCGCGGTCGTGCACCAGCGCAGCCAACCGCTCCGCCTGCGCCAGCACAAACTCGGCCGTGATCCCGCCCGCCGTCAATGGGCTGCCGTGCTTGCACCAGCACAGCCGGCGGTAGATCTCATACTCGGCCCGAACCTGCTTGTCCGGCTCCGGGTGTCCGAGCAGCCGCAGACCCTCGAGACAAGCCTGCCATGCGCTGAACGCCGGCCGCTTCGGATCGTTGTGCCGCGTCCAGCGCTCTGCCGCCGCCGCATCGCGCGACACGTACACCGCGGTCCACGCGATCTCGAACATCGCGGACACCACTGTGCCCGCCTGCTCGATATAGCCCTGTTCAATGAGAGAGCGCACGCACGCGAGATCATCCCGCACGCGGGCGCTGAGAATATCGGCCGGCCTCAGACCTGCCGGAGCGCCACCGGATCCCAACGGCACATCCGCTGTTCGAACAGGCTGACGTTGGCGAGCAGCGCCGGTCCCGCGGTACGGAACCCGAACACGCCGTCTTCGAAGAACGGCTTGCGCGTACGCACCGCGCGGTAGAAGTTGTTATGGTGCAGTTGGTGCGCGTCGGCGCGCGACGTGTACACCTCCTCGGACTCCGGCCGCATCGAATCCGCGTTCGGCCGCGTGCGCGGATACTTCGCGTAATACTCCTTCTCGATCGCTTTCTGAACGTCCTTCGGGAATGTATTGAGCGTCATTCCCGGCTCGCTCTCGCGCGGGTTCTTCATCAGCTTCACGGTGCTGAAGTCGACGTTCATCGTGCCCTCGCTGCCCACGAACTTCAGGCCGAATCGTTCGCTCGGCTCCCCCGACGCGAAGTTTACGCGCAGCGCGAACGTGAACTCCGGATGCTGATCTGTCTTCGCATACTCCATCGTGCACAGCATCACGTCCGGAGCGTCGCGCCCGTCCTTCCAGAAGCGCGTGCCGCCCACGCTGAACACGCGCGTTGGCCCGAGAGATCCGGTCACCACATGCAGTCCCGTCAGCAAATGGACGTACAAGTCCCCCGCCAGCCCCGTACCGTAGTCGTTATAGTTGCGCCACCGGAACAGCCGAATCGGTTCGAATGGCCGCTTCGGCGCATTGCCCAGGAACCGGTCCCAGTCGATTCGGTCCTCGGCCGCATCCGGCGGAATCGAGTACTGCCACGCCCCA
>DASSSG010000355.1:0-6933 GCA_035708545.1 Bryobacteraceae bacterium
GGAGACGGCGCCCGCTGTCGCGCCGTCCGTTTTTCCGATCCTGAACGGCAGCCGGCCCAACTCTGCCTGTCAGTCTGCGTGATGAAGTGCCCGATCTGCAGCAAAACGGTCGAACTGCCCTCGGAATTCGCGCCTTTCTGCAGCGAGCGCTGCAAGCTCATCGATCTCGGCAACTGGGCATCGGAACGGTACGTCATATCCACTCCGATCAAACCTTCTGACTCGAATGATCCCTGTGCAGGAATGGCCGGCGATGGCGAGGCGTAGCGCGGCCGAGGTCGCGGCGCTGGTGTTCGCCACCTGCTTCGGCTGCGGCTACTTCCCGCTCGCCCCCGGCACCATCGGTTCCGCCGCGGCAGTGCTCGTCGCCTGGGGTTTGCATGCATGGCTCGCCTGGCCTCCCCTCGCTTTCGGGTTGATAGCTGCACTTCTCATCGTGCCGAGCGTGCTGGCCGCCGGCCGTGTTGCATTGATGGTCGGTCGTAAGGACCCGGGCCTCGTCGTTATCGACGAGGTGCTTGGGCAGTGGATCACCATCGCCGGAGCTGTCACGCTGAACTGGAGGAGCTGGCTTGCGGCATTCGCGCTGTTCCGGCTGCTCGATATCTGGAAACCCCCTCCCGCTCGCCGTCTCGAATCTCTCCCCGGAGGCGCGGGGATCGTGGCCGATGACATGATGGCCGGCGTGTATGGTTCACTTGTTTTGCTGTTGGCAGGGTGGTGTAATCTTTATTGACTTTCGCCTCTGGCGGCATCATGGCACGACAAAAAAAGACCGACGACATCCCTGAAATATCCGAAGTCAATCCGCCAGCGGCGATCCCAGGCGGTGAGTTTCAGATCCGGGGCCGCAGACTCGCAAACGGTGAATCTCCCCAGGTGACTATCGGCGAAGTACCGGCGCCAATTGTCGTTGGTTCGAATTCGTTCGTCATCGCGCGCGTTCCGGAACGAGCGGCAATTGGTGAGCTTGTGGTCGGCAGTGGAGATCAGCGAAGCTCGCCCTGGACCTGCGACGTCGGTATCCAGATCGCCGACGGTCTCCATCCGGTCGCCAATCCGGCAATCGATCAGTTCGGGAACATCTTCTGCACGTTCAGCGGACAGCGCGGGCAGAAGACGCCCGTCGCGATCTTCCGCATCGACCTGAACTACAGCGTCAAGCCTTTCGTCACGGATCTCATGAACGCGACCGGCCTCGCGTTCGACTCCGCCGGCATGCTGTACGCGTCGAGCCGCCATGAAGGCAGCGTTTACGAGGTGGGCCCGTCCGGCTCGATCTCCGTCTACGTCGAAGGAATGGGTGTTGCGACGGGTATCGTATTCGATTCCGAAGACAATCTCTACGTTGGCGACCGCAGCGGCACTGTGTTCAAAATCAGCCGCTCGCGCCAGATTTATGTGTTCGCGACTCTCGAGCCGTCGATCGCGGCTTACCACCTGGCGTTTGGTGCCGACGGTTATCTTTACGTCACCGGACCGACCACGTCCAGCTTTGATTCGGTGTTTCGTATCTCGCCCGCCGGCGAGGTGGAGACGTTCTACCGTGGTCTCGGGCGGCCGCAGGGCATCGCCTTCGATGCTCAGGGGCGATTGTATGTGGCGGCGTCGCTCATGGGCCGCCGCGGCATCGTTCGGCTCGGAGGCGATGCGAAACCCGAGCTGTTCCTCTCGGGTCCGAATATCGTTGGGCTCGCTTTCACGCCTTCTCGCGCGATGATCGTGGCGACTTCGAACGCGCTGTATCGCGTCGACGTGAACATCGCCGGCAAGCCGCTCCCATAAATCCGCCTTCATGTTCGCCGAGATCATCGCGGTCGGCAGCGAGCTGCTGACACCGCAGAAGATCGACACCAACTCGCTGTGGCTCACCCAGGAACTGAACGACACGGGCATCGAGCTCGCCGCGAAGTCAATCGTCGGCGACGATCGTGTCCGGCTCAGCGCAGCGGTTCAGAACGCGCTCGGGCGCGCGGAGATCGTGATCGTGACCGGCGGCCTGGGTCCGACGGAAGATGACGTCACGCGTGAGGCAGTCGCGCAGGCGCTCGGCCGCGCACTTCGGTTCGACGAGAAGATCTGCAGCGCTATTGAAGATCGCTTCCGGCGCTTCGGCCGGCCCATGGTGGAGATCAACAAGCGCCAGGCATTCGTCATCGACGGCGCCGAGGCGCTGCCGAACGATCACGGCACCGCGCCGGGGCAATGGCTCGATGCCGACGAGCAGGGCAGGGTGGTGCTGCTTCTGCCGGGACCACCGGGCGAATTGAAAGCGATGTGGGAACGTGAGTGCCGGTCGCGCCTGCGCGCGCGCGTTCCGCAGCAGATCATTCGAACGCTGCACTGGCGTGTCGCCGGCATGCCGGAATCGGATCTCGACCAGTTGATTTCTCCCGTGTACACGCGCTACACGAACCCAGTCACGACAATTCTCGCGGCTGCGGGCGACATTCAGATCCACATGCGCGCGCGCTGCGCCACGGCGGAGGAAGCCGATCGGCTGCTGAAGGAAGTTGCCGATCAGATCGAGCCGCTGCTCGGCGATCGTCTGTACTCGAAGGACGGGCGCGGGCTCGATGAGCACGTGATAGACAGCCTCCGGCGCCGCGGCGAGACGGTCAGCGTAGCAGAGAGCGCTACCGGCGGCCTTGTCGCGCAGCGGCTCACGAGCGTACCGGGCAGCTCAGCCGCGTTCCTGGGCGGCTTCCTCACGTATACCGATGCCGCGAAGGCATCGGTCCTCGGCGTCAGTGAGGCTGTTCTCAGGAACTATGGTGCGGTAAGCGAGCCAGTGGCTCATTCAATGGCCATTGGCGCGCGCGAGCGTTTTGGCAGTGACTACGCGCTCTCGGTCACCGGCTATGCGGGTCCCGACGGCGGCACGGAAGACACGCCCATCGGAACGATCTTCATCGGTGTTGCCGGCACCGAGTCCGTTGAGGTAAAGCGTTTTCGATTCCCCGGAGATCGCGCCCGCGTCCGCTCGTTCGCGGCGCATGCCGCGCTCGATCTCCTGCGCAGGCGGATCGCGCGTTAGCGAGCTCGCGTGAGGTGGTCACAATTTGTGACCACCTCCTCCGAATCATCTCGGATAGCCGATCCGTCGCGCTCCGGCCTGTGCAGGCGCCATCAGTTGTCTGATGGCATCGAACACTTCCCTGAACTGGGCATCGAATCGAAGCTCCAGTTCCTCTATGCGCCGAACGAGATCATCATGCGCGGCAAGCACCTCGCGCAAGCGCACAAACGCTCGCACGACATAAAGGCTCGCGTGAATGGCTGCCGTGCTGTTTAGCACGCTCGCGAGCATGACGGCGCCATGCTCGGTGAACGCGCACGGCCGTTGCGGTGAAAATTTCAGGTGCGCGAGGTGGTCACAATTTGTGACCACCTCCGATTTCTCACCAGCAGTCAGCCGGAACATGAAATCTTTCGGAAACCTTCGCTTATTGCGTTTGACCTGCTGATTCAGAGCTTTCGTCGTGACTCCGTACACCAGTGCCAGATCCGCATCAATCATGACGCGCTGCCCCCGGACTAACAGAATGCGCGACTCCACCGGGATACGAGCGCGTACGATTGCTTTCGAAGGAGATGCCACGTAGTAGCAGTGCTCGCGCGCAGCAGTAATTCTCACGTCGAATGAGCTCTGCACCCGATATATCCTGTTCTCTTGAACATCGCATCCATCGTTCAGGATGTGCTGTCGCGGACACCGATCCTCGACATGCACACACATCTGTTCCCTCCATCCTTCGGAGCCCTGCCGTTGTGGGGCATCGACGAGCTGCTCAGATATCACTACCTCGAAGCCGAGCTCTTCCGCTCTTCAGACATCACGCCCGACCAGTACTGGTCGATGACAAAGCAGCAGCAGGCCGATTTGATCTGGCGCACGCTGTTTGTCGAGAACGCGCCGATTTCAGATGCTGCCCGGGGCGTCGTATTCGTGTTGCACTCGTTCGGCCTGCGCACCGATGCACCCGATCTCACCGAAGCGCGCGCCTTCTTCCGTGCGCAGGATCCGAAATCGCATGTCGCGCGCGTGCTCGAACTCGCGGGCGTAAGCGAGGTCGTCATGACCAACGATCCACTCGACCCGGCCGAAGCCCCGTTCTGGCTCAACAACGCCGCGCGAGGCCCCGAGTTCCTGGCCGCGCTCCGTCTCGACCGCATTCTGAAGGGCTGGGCCGAGCACTGGTCCGTGATCGAGTCCCAGGGTTACCGCGTAGATGGCGCCGCATCCGGCCAGTCCACCGGCGAATTACGCCGTTTCTTCGCCGACTGGGTCCTGCGTATGCAGCCCCGCTATATGGCGGTCTCACTGCCATACACGTTCCGCTACCCCACAGACGACGTTCAGAACAAGTTGCTGCGTGAAGCTGTGCTGCCTGCGTGCCGTGAAGCCGCAATCCCAATCGCTCTGATGATCGGTCCCGCTTATCAGGTCAACCCCGCGATTCGCCTTGCCGGCGATTCGACAGGCAAGGCGGACATCCGCACTGTCGAGGCCATCTGCCGTGACCACCCCTGCAACCGCTTCTTCGTCACTCTGCTCAGCCGTGAAAGCCAGCATGAGCTCTGCGTAGCCGCCCGCAAGTTCTCGAACCTGATGCCGTTCGGCTGCTGGTGGTTTCTGAACAACTCCTCGATCGTCGACGAAATCACGCGCGAACGAGTCGAGATGCTGGGTGCGACGATGATCCCGCAGCATTCCGATGCCCGCGTGCTCGAGCACATCATCTACAAGTGGCGCAATTCGCGGCGTGTCATCGGGCAGGTGCTCGCGGACGCTTATCAGCTCATGGCGGACGACGGCCGCGCGCCGAAGCCGCAGGAGATCGAACGCGACATCCGGCGCATGATGCGCGGCAATTTCGAGCGCTGGACACGACTGGAGCGTGCACGTGGGAGTCGCGAAGCCGGCGGCCGTTAGCGAACACGGAAAGGTTCGCTGGCTGCGCTGGTACATTTGCGGCCTGCTCTTTCTCGCGAGCACGATCAACTACATCGACCGCCAGGTGCTCGGGATCCTCAAGCCGCTGCTCGAAAGAGAGCTTGGCTGGACCGAGACCCAGTACGGCGAGATTGTCATGGCCTTTCAGGCCGCCTACGCCGCCATGATGCCGATCGCGGGCCGCTTGCTCGACTGGCTCGGGATTCGCGCCGGCTATGCGCTTGCGGTCGTGGTCTGGAGCATCGCCGGTATGGTGACCTCGCTCGCGAACACCGCGATGCAGTTCCAGATCGCGCGGTTCTGTCTCGGCCTCGGTGAGGCCGCGAATTTTCCGGCGTCCATCAAAGCCGTTGCGGACTGGTTTCCGCGTCGTCAGCGCGCGCTCGCGACGGGCATTTTCAACAGCGGCACAAACATCGGCGCCGTCGTCGCACCGATCATAGTGCCGTGGATCACGGTTCATTACGGCTGGCGCGAGGCGTTCATCTTCACGGGTGCGATCGGCTTTGTCTGGGTCGCTGCCTGGATCTGGTTCTACAGGCAGCCAGAGAGGCATGGCCGGCTTGCCGCATCTGAGCTTGCCGTCATCCGGTCGGACTCAGAGCAGGAGCCGGACGAAAAGATTCCGTACACACGGCTGCTGCTCACGCGCCAGGCCTGGGCATTCCTCCTTGGGAAGTTCCTGACCGACCCGGTCTGGTGGTTCTACCTCGGGTGGCTGCCGGGATTCCTGAATCGCACCTATGGTGTCGATCTCACCCAGCTCGGACCGCCGCTGATCGCCGTATACCTGTCGGCCGATGTAGGCTCGGTGCTCGGAGGCTGGATCTCATCGGCGCTGCTGGCGCGCGGCGTGGATGTGAACCGCGCCCGGAAAACTGCCATGTTTATCTGCGCTTCCGCTGTGATCGCCGCCATGTTCGTTCCGCAGGCCGGAGGCAACATGTGGCTGGCAATCACGCTCGTGAGCATCGCCGCCAGCGCGCATCAGGGCTGGTCCGCGAATCTGTTCACGCTTACCTCGGACCTGTTCCCGAAGCGTGCCGTCGGCTCGGTGGTGGGTCTTGGCGGCATGGGAGGAGCCGTTGGCGGTATGCTTGCTGCCGGGGCTGTCGGCTTGTGGCTGGACTTTTCCAACCGCGCCTATGGGCCATTGTTCATTATGGCCGGATCAATGTACCTCATCGCGCTGCTCGTTATTCATCTGCTCGTCCCACGCATGGAGCCCGCCAAAGTATGAATCGCCGTGACTTTCTCGCAAGCCTCGCCGCCGCTGCGGTCCCGCGCGACCGGCACAACGTCCTGTTCATCGCGATCGACGATCTCAACCACTGGGTCGGCTGCCTCGCCGGTCACCCGGACACGAAAACACCCAATCTCGACCGCCTCGCCGGCCGGGGCGTGCTGTTCACGAAAGCCTATTGCGCGGCGCCCGTGTGCAACCCGTCGCGCGCCGCTCTTATGACGGGCATCCGGCCGTCTACCTCGGGCGTCTACGAGAATCAGCAGCCGATGCGGATGTCGGCGGCCATCCGAGATGCCGTCACGCTCCCGCAGCACTTCATGGCTGCCGGGTACCACACGAGCGGGTCGGGGAAGATCTATCATGGTGCGTTTCCTGATCCGCAGAGCTGGAACGAATACTTTCCGTCACAGCAGCGCAACAAACCGCCCGACCCGGAACCGGCGCGGCGGCCGCTGAATGGGATTCCGCGAACGGCTCATTTCGACTGGGGACCGCTCGATCTGCCGGATGCCGCAATGGGCGACAGCAAGGTCGCCGACTGGGTCATCTCGCAGCTCGAGCGAAAGCACGACAGGCCATTCTTCCTTGGCTGCGGGTTGTTCAAACCCCACCTGCCCTGGTATGTGCCGCAGAAGTATTTCGATATGCATCCGGCAGACAAGCTGACGCTGCCGAATGTAAAGGAAGACGATCTCGACGACGTCCCGGAAGTTGGCCGCTGGTTGGCGCT
>DASSSG010000356.1:0-3739 GCA_035708545.1 Bryobacteraceae bacterium
CTCTCAGGGGCTGGGAAGTCTGCAATGGGCGGGCGGAGTACCGAGCACAGAAGGGGGAGATCGTGGGGACCACCGTTGCGGGCAGTCCGAACAGCTTTCTGTGCACGCAGCGCGATTACGGAGACTTCATTCTGGAGCTCGAAACAAAAACCGATCCTTTGTTGAATTCAGGCGTACAGATTCGCTCGCATCGTTATCCACAGGATCAAATCGTGCGCACGTTTAATGGCCACCAGGTGCGCGAAATCCACCAGAGGGCTGGGCGCGTGCACGGTTACCAGGTCGAAATTTCCAATCAACAGCGCGGAAATTCCGGCGGCATCTACGACGAAGCACGGCGTGGATGGCTTTACGATCCTTCATCTGATGCGGCGTGTCGCACCGCGTTCAAAGACAATGAATGGAACCACTATCGCGTGGAGGCTGTGGGCGATCGCATTCGCACATGGGTCAATAAGGTGCCCTGCACCGATCTCATCGACACGATGGATCTCGCAGGCTTCATCGCACTGCAGGTCCACTCCTTCAAGGGCGACAAACCCGCCGAAGTACGCTGGCGCAGGCTTCGTATTCAGGACCTTGGCCGGCACGAGTGGCGGCCACTCTGGGATGGCAGGAGCATGAGCGGCTGGACGGCACGCGGCGGCGGCAAGTGGGTGATCGAAGATGGCGCCATTCACGCCACCAGCACGGCCGGAGACACACGCGTCGGGTACCTCGTGAGCGATGCCGCGTTCAAAGATGTCACCGTCCGATTCCGCACGAAAATTTTTTCGGGCAACAGCGGCTTCTTCGTTCGTGCCGAGAAGGAAACCCTCGCCGGCTACGAAGTGGAGATCGATGCCGAAAAGCGCACCGGCGGCTTCTGGGAAACGGGCAGGGGTGGCCGCGCCTGGGTCACTGGCCCCGAGGATAACTCCGCTGTCAGGAAAGGTGACTGGAACGAGATCACCGCGCATCTGCACGGCCATCGCATCGTGTTTCACGTTAACGGAATCAGAACAGTCGATCTGCCCGATGACAGCCAGGGACGCCTCGAAGGTCACCTTGCCATGCAGTGCCACGGCCGGATGCCGACCGATGTCTGGTTCCGCGACATCGCCGTGCTCGAGAAGGCCGCGACCAGAGCTCCGGCCAGCAGCTCAATCAGGCATACGATCTCGGGCGAGACCGCTCGCACGCTCGCGCGGTGACTTGAAGTCCTGGGCAGGACGACATCCTCCGCGCCGGCGGCCAACCGGCGCATTCACGGCCGCGGCCGTTCATATCCTCGCGCGCCGAGAATCCGCTGTGCCGTGTCATCGAGCAGAAAGCTGACGAACCGTCGCGCCTGTTCCGCCCGTGGTGATCGTGTAACCACAGCAACCGCCTGCACGATCGCGGCATGCAGCCCCGCATCGACCAGTACCGCGCCGCGCTCGCGCATCACCAGCGACCACGCCGTGAGCGCCGCGTCCGCGCTGCCGGAGTTCGCGTACTCGCGGGCCATGTTGATGTTGCCGGCGTATACGATTTTGGATTCCACCTGCTCCCACAGCCCGGCCCGGCGCAGCGCCTCCACCGCCGCCGCGCCGTACGGAGCCGCGGCGGCACGCGCGACGGCGATAAAACGAACCTCGGGACTCGCCAGGTCCGCAAGCGTCTTCACCTGTGGCTTCCGTGGGGCCCACAGTGCCAGCCGTCCCCGCGCGTAATTCACAGGACGCTCGACACGGCCCGCGGCGAAAAGCTCCGCCGGATGCTCCGTGTCGGCTGCTGCGAACACATCGAACGGGGCGCCGTTGGCTATCTGATGCGCGAGCAGCGCCGTCGCGCCATAGCTGAACGTCACAGGCACCTGCGTTCCGCGCGTGAATGCCGACCCGATCTCGTCGAAGACTCCGATCAGGTTGGCCGCCGCGGCAACCGTGAGGCGCTCGTCGCGCGCGCCCTCGCCGCAGCCTGCGGCAGCGCTGGCGAGACTCAACATGAATCTGCGTCGGTACACTGGACTATGCCCAAATCCTGGCAGTCGCCTCCGGCGATGACCGTCGATACGAACAAGAGTTACACGGCGACCTTCGAGACGTCGCGCGGCCGCATCGTTTGTGAGCTGTTTGCGAAAGAAGCGCCGAAGACCGTCAACAATTTTGTTTTTCTCTCGCGCGAAGGCTTTTATGACGGCACTACCTTTCATCGCGTCATCGACAATTTCATGATCCAGGGCGGAGATCCCACCGGCACCGGTCGCGGCGGCCCCGGGTATCGATTCGAAGATGAGACAGACGCGAAGAAGAACCCTCGCCGGCACGAGCGCGGCGCGCTGTCAATGGCGAACGCCGGTCCGAACACAAACGGCAGCCAGTTCTTCATTACTCATGTGCCGACGCCGCACCTCGATGGCAAGCACACCGTCTTCGGGCGCGTGCTCGAAGGCCAGGACGTCGTCGATCAGGTTCGCCAGGGCGACACTCTGAACCGCGTGCGCGTCGAGGAGAAGTAGTGTAAGTTGTTGATTTTTCAGCCATAAGCGACGCCGATGTTACAATCACAGAATCGGCCCGATTCTGCGATGACCGACCGCACCGAACGAACACGCGCACTCCGGGAGGCCCTCGCCAGCCGAATTCTCGTGCTCGACGGCGCCATGGGCAGCGTCCTGCACCAGCGGTGCACGATTCACGATTTCGGCGGTGCCGGTTTTGACAACTGCTCGGAAAACGTCCTGCTCGAGCGGCCCGATGTTATCGACGAGATCCATCGCGGATATCTCGAGGCCGGCGCCGACATCATCGAGACCAATACCTTCGGTGGCACGCGTCTCGTCCTCGACGATTTCCACATCGGGGACAAGGTTCATGAGATCAACGTGCGCGCCGCTCGCCTCGCGCGCGATGCCGCCGCACGTTACAGCACTCCTGAGCGCCCGCGGTTCGTCGCCGGGTCGATGGGCCCGACCACGAAGTCCCTTTCCGTAACCGGCGGCGTCACCTTCCAACAGCTCGCCGACAACTACTACGAGCAGGCGAGAGCCCTGCTCGAAGGCGGCGTCGATTTCCTCCTCATCGAAACAGCGATGGATACCGGGAACGTGAAAGCCGCGCTCATCGGCATCGACCGCCTCGAACGGGAGCTCGGCTACAAGCTGCTCGTCTCTGTTTCCTGCACCATTTACGACTGGGGCGGAATGCTCGCCGGCCAGCCCGTCGATGCCTTCTACGCATCGGTCAGCCACCGCGACCTGCTCAGCGTCGGACTCAATTGCGCCACAGGTCCGGAATTCATGACCGATCATATCCGGACGCTGCACCAGCTTGCGTCGACATATATTTCCTGTTATCCGAACGCCGGCCTGCCGAATGCCGAAGGCCGTTACGACGAAACCCCCGAGTCCCTCGCGAAGCAGCTCGAGCGTTTTGTCGAGCACGGCTGGCTGAACATCGTCGGCGGCTGCTGCGGCACCACGCCCGAGCACATCCGCGCGCTCGCGCACATGGTGGAAGGCCGGAAGCCTCGCGAAGTGCCCCCGAAGAAGCGCCGCTCCTGGTACGCCGGCGTCGAGCTCGTCGAGGCCGAAGTATCCAACCGGCCGCTGATCGTCGGCGAGCGCACGAACGTGATCGGCTCGCGCGCGTTCAGGAATCTCATCGCCGAAGAGAAGTGGGAGGAAGCGACCGAGATCGCGCGCCGCCAGGTACGTAACGGCGCGCATATTGTCGATGTCTGCCTGCAATCGACCGACAGGGACGAGCTGAAAGAC
>DASSSG010000357.1:0-3141 GCA_035708545.1 Bryobacteraceae bacterium
TTCAAGGTCCAGACCAGCACTTATTCGGGCGGAGTTTGGCCGCTCGAGCGGCGGCGTGGTCAACATCGCCATAAAGTCGGGCAGCAACGCGTTTCACGGCAGCGGCTTCGAGTTCCTTCGCAATGACGCGCTGGACGCGAACGACTTTTTCAATAACAAATTCCGCCGCGCGCGCCCGCCCTTCCGGCAAAACCAGTTCGGGGGCACCTTCGGCGGCCGTATCGTCCGGGACAAGACATTCTTCTTCGTCGATTACCAGGGCTGGCGCATACGGCAGGCCCAGACGTACCTGTCCACCGTGCCGTCGCTGAAGATGCGGAGCGGCGATTTCTCGGAGCTCAATCGCATTATTTATGGCCCTCTGAACCCCGGCACGCCCTTCGGTAGCAATCTCATCCCCGAGTCGCGCCAGGATCCCGCGTCCCGCAACATCGTCAATAAGATTTATCCGCTGCCAAATACAGGCGGCCAGCTCTCCGCCAGCACCGGACAGACCATCAATAACTTCCTTTTCAATCCGTCAGTGAAGCGGAATGACGATCAGGGCGATATCAAGATCGACCAGAACATCTCGAGCGTGAATCACCTTTTCATCCGTTACAGCCTGCAGCGCACCTAGCGCTTCCTGCCCGCCACCCTGCCCGTGGCGGGCGACGCGGGCTTCACGTTTGGCGCGGGCACCGGGCTGGTCAGGGCGCAGAGCGTCGCGCTCAATGATACGCACAGCTTCTCGCCGCATCTGCTGAATGAGTTCCGTTTCGGCATCAGCCGGTTCAACATCAACGTGACCTCTATCGATTACGGCAGCAGGCTGGCGGAGACAGTCGGCATTCCGGGAGTCGTGATTTCCGATACGACGACGGCAATGTCGCAGATCACGTTCGCGGGAGGCGGGTTCCGCAATGTCGGCGCGAACGGCAACCAGCCGCTCATCACCGCGCTCGATACGTTCCAGTATTACGACAACCTGACCTGGATCAGCGGGGGCCACACGGTCAAAGGCGGCGGCAGCTTCACGCAGCGGCGCCGCAACGTGTACAACGTCGACAACATTGTCGGCACGTTCCAGTTCAACCAGAATCTGACCTCGAACTGCACGGGTATCGCGAGCGGCTGCGCCATCACTCCGGGCACGGGCTTCGACGGCGCTTCATTCATGCTCGGTTTCCCGAGCAGCGAGACCCGCACGTACCAGCTCGGCACGGTGGGCGAGCGGCGGCCCGAATTCGCCGTCTATATCCAGGACGACTGGCGGGTCAACCGGCGGCTGACCCTGAACGTCGGCCTTCGGTACGACCTGTTCGTCCCTTATGTCGAGGTATATGACCGGCAGTCGAATTTCGAAACCAGCAGCGGCAAGTTCGTTCTCGCCTCGGAGGACGCGACGATCAACGGTGTCAAGGTCGGACGCCGGCTCCAGCGAACTCCCACGAAGGACTTCGCACCGCGCGTCGGCTTCGCATACGACCTCCGCGGCAACGGCCGCACTCTGCTTCGCGCGGGCTACGGAATGTTCTACAACAACCCGCTGACCGGCACGTCGTCGTCGAAGGTCTCGAACCCACCGTTCCTGCTCGCGCAGGCCTTCACGACGACACTGCTGCCGACGCTGCGCCTGAGCGCGGGCCTGCCGCCGCCCCCGACCGTGGATCCGAACCGCCCGCCCTCGGGCAGTACCCGCTCGATCTTCGATATCGATTTCCGCGACGGACGCGCGCAACAGTGGAATTTCAACGTGCAGCAGCAGTTTGGAAAGGACTACCTCGTCGAGCTCGCATACGTGGGCTCGAAAGGCGACCACCTCGTGCTGAAGCGGGACATCAATGTCGCGCCGCCGACCGTCGGCGTCACTAACTCCGACGTGAACCGGCCGTACATCCGGCTGTCGCCCCTGCTGCGCAGCCTTTCGCAGGTGCAAAGCCGGGGCTGGTCGAAATATCACGCGCTGCAGGCGAAGTTCTCCAAGCGCTTCTCCTCCGGCCTGGTCTTCATGAATTCCTACACCTGGGGCAAGACGCAGGACATTGTGTCCGACACTGAAGGCGCGACGTTGAACCCGTACAATTTCAACTACGATCGCGCGGTGGCGGATTTCGACATCAAGCACAACTTCGTCTCCACGGTGAACTACGAACTGCCGTTCGGCCGCGGCGCCGGTGGCGTGGCTCGCACGATTGTCGGGGGCTGGCAGATCAATATGATCCTGCTCGCACGCACCGGCCTGCCGTTCACCGTCACGCAGCAGCAGGGTATGCTGTCCACGGGCACCGGCAACCGCCCGAATCGCATTCGCAGCGGCAAGTTCGACAACCCGACGCCGGATCGCTGGTGGGATACCACCGCGTTCAGCCCGACGGCCGACAACACGGGCACTTATGGCAATTCCGGCCGCAATATTCTGCGGCAGCCGAATCAGACGAATGTAGACTTGTCGCTCATCAAGAACACGCGCATCGGCGAGCGCTTCCAGCACCAGTTCCGCGTCGAAGCGTTCAATGCCTTCAATCACCCGCAGTTCGGCGCGCCGGGCCGCACGCTCGGCGCATCGGACCAGGGCGTGATCTCGAGCCTGCTGTTCAACACGCCGATGCGGCAGGTGCAGCTCGTGATGAAACTCAGCTTCTAGCATTACCTCAGAAAATCCCTGCCCCTCTCACACAAACCAGCGGGATTTTCTGAGTCCAGGCCGATGAGACTTCCGCCGCTGCCGTCCGACTACGTGTTCAGAATGAGCTGGCAGAAACTGGCGGCAGTTCTCGACAGCACACGCCACCGCATCCGGCTCTCGCGCTGGGATCGCGAACAAGCCTGGGGCCGCCGCGCCGAAGACCTCGCGCATCGCTACCTGCGGGCGCAGGGCTTCCAGGTTGTCGCGCGCAACTATCGCCGGCGTGGAGGCCGTGGCGAGCTCGATCTGGTTGCATGGGACGGACCCGCGCTTGTATTCGTGGAGGTGAAGGCGCGCGGGAACGGGCTCGTTGCGCCCGAACTCGCCGTCGATCGCGAGAAGCGCGAACACCTGCTTCTCACGGCCGCCGAGTACCTCCGGCGCGCTCGCGTCGCGTGGGAAGCCGCGCGCTTTGATATTGTCAGCGTCATTTTTGAAGGACAGCCGTCGATTCGACACCTGCGTGATGCGTT
>DASSSG010000358.1:0-17609 GCA_035708545.1 Bryobacteraceae bacterium
GGGATCTGCTGCCCGGTATCGTCGCCCGCGGCTGCACTGATTTCGACCTGCACGCTATCCAAGATGCTACGACCGCCGGGCACCTGCGGTCAATTCCGAAGTTTCAGCAGAACCAATGAATTGCGTGCCGCACGGACGCTCGCGGCCGGGGCGCGGGCGCGCGTCCGTTCCAGTTTTCACGGTGCGCAGGGCCTGACGGTCGGTTCTCGGTTTGACGGCGTCCCCCCTTGGGGTTAGTCTAGGGGAGTGGGAGCCGCGATGACCTGCTACTCGCCGTCACGCCATTATCTGTCAGCCGGGCTCGTGGCTCTCGGGTTGGCCGCATTTTCCGGCTGGGTGGCATGGCAGTGGGCTCCGGCCTGGATCGCGTCGTTTCTGTTCGTCGCCAGCGCCGCTATCCTGATCCTGCTGGCGCTTCAGCCGCCGATCCGCGTCTGCGAGGATCACCTGGCGATCGGCCGGCGCGTCATTCCCTGGCAGGAGATTCAGCGGCTCGACCGAACATCGTGGATTTCTCCCCTCATCGTGAACCTCACATTGCTCGGCGAGCGCCGCATCGTTCTTGTTTATCCCGGCGATGTCGACGCGGGTAAGAGCCTGCTCCGCCATCTGCGGCGCTGCGCGCGCGGCGCCCTGATCGACGGTATTCCGTACCGGCAGTTCTGGGGCGAGCTCGTGCCCGCGGCTCCGGACCGCCGGGCACTGCCTTCGCCGAAGTACAAGCTGCTCCGGGCAGAGGATGAAGCCGAAGTCGAGCGGCTGTTCCACCAGTTGAAAACGGTCGGACACCTCGAACCCCGCAATTCCGACGAGAAATAGGGTTTGCCGCTGACGAGAACGCGCCGGGGGCTGCTTGCGCTCGGCGTGGTCGTTGTTCTCCTCGGGCTGGCGCTCCCCGCCGTAGGCCGCGGCGTGGCGTCCTATCTTGTCGACGTGCAGGAGCCCCGGCGTGCCGACGCGATCCTCGTTCTCGCCGGGGACTTCCGCTGTCGCCGAATCCTGCGCGCCGGCGAGCTGGTGGGCGACGGATTTGCCGCGCGCGCACTGGTCAGCAGTCCGCATGCGCTGTATGGCGTCGCCGAAGGCGAGCTGGCCGTCAACTGCGCGGCCCTGAACGGACAGTCGCGTCACTGGTTCGAGGTCGTGAGAATCGTAGCCGAATCCACCGTCGAAGAGGCCGAGCAACTCGCGCCGTTGCTGCGCGCACGTGCCATTCGCAGACTGCTGATCGTTACCAGCGATTCCCACACGCGTCGCGCCGGCTCGGTCTTCCGCTCACGGCTCGGCGCCGCGATCGACGTGCGCATGATCGGCGTCTCTGATCCGTTGTTCAGGGTAAATTCCTGGTGGGAAAATCATGAGGGCCGCGAGATCGTTTTCCTCGAGTGGGCCAAAATGATCGCCACCGCCGTGGGTCTCTGAGTGCGCAGGTCCTTCGAGCGTCTCTGGCCTTATCTGTGGCGGTACCGGCGCGGCGTCGGGCTGGGTATGGCAGCGCTCATCCTCAAGGACGCTGCTTCGGCCGTGCAGCCGCTCGTTATCGGCGCGGGCGTCGACTCGCTGGTGCGCGGGTTTACGCTCGACAAAGTGCTGGCGTTCGCAGCCACGCTGATCGCGCTTTCGGCCATAAAGGGTATCTTCCAGTACTGGATGCGCGTCATCCTGATCGGCACGTCGCGCGACATCGAGTACGACCTGCGCAATGAGCTGTTTCGCCATCTCATCACGCTGTCCTGGAACTTCTACGCGCGTTTTCGCACGGGCGACATCATGGCTCGCGCGACTAACGATCTGAATGCCGTACGCATGATGCTCGGCCCGGGGCTGATGTACTGGACCGAGACGATGTTCACGTTCATCATCGCGGTCGCGGTGATGGCCTGGGTTGACCTGCCTCTGACCGTCGTCGCGCTGCTCCCGGCGCCTCTGGTGAGCGGTGTGGTCGTGGTCTTTGGCCGCCGCATTCACGAGCGCTTTGAAGAAATCCAGAAGATGTTCTCGGATATCAGCAGCCGCGTGCAGGAGAACATCGCGGGCGTTCGCGTGGTGCGCGCCTACGTCCAGGAGCAGGCGGAGCTGGACCGCTTCGAGCGCCTCAATCGCGATTACATCCGCGAAAATATCCGTCTTGCCCGCACCTCGGGGCTGTTCATGCCCCTGCTGCAGGCCCTGATCGGACTCGGGTTCCTGCTGGTGCTCTGGATCGGCGGTGCCCGCCTGCTGGCGGGCCGGATCTCGCTCGGCCAGTTCGTGATGTTCAACACGTACATGGGCATGCTCGTCTGGCCGATGATCGCGCTCGGCTGGGTGGTCAATCTGATGCAGCGCGGCAATGCGTCTCTCGAGCGAATCTGGGAGCTTTTCGAGCAGAGATCCGCGATCGCTCCGCCCGCGGAACCCGCGCGGCTCGCGGCCGTCCGCGGCGAAATCGAATTTTGCGATGTCTCGATGGAGTATCCGACCGGCAGCGCGCTGGCAGGCGTGTCGTTGCGCATCCCCGCCGGCGCGACCGTTGCCATCGTCGGCCACACGGGCAGCGGCAAGAGCACACTCGTGCAAATGGTCCCCCGGCTGCTTGATCCCACGTCGGGTCAGGTGCTGCTCGATGGCCAAGACCTGCGCGAGTTCGCGCCCGAGGATATCCGGCGCGAGATCGGCTTCGTCCCGCAGGAGACGTTTCTGTTCAGTGCGACGCTGGCCGAGAATATCGCGTTTGGCGTGGAGGACGCCACGCCGGAACGCATCCGCGCGGCCGCGGAGATCGCCGGACTTGCGGCGGATGTCGCGGGCTTCCCCGCCGGCTATCAGACCATGATCGGCGAGCGCGGCATCACTCTTTCCGGCGGACAGAAGCAGCGGGCTGCCATCGCGCGTGCCATCATTCGCGACCCGCGCGTGCTGATTCTCGACGATGCGCTCTCGAGCGTGGACACCATTACCGAGGATCGGATTCTGACGGCGCTCGCGCAAATCATGCGGGGCCGGACGACCATCCTGATCTCCCACCGCGTTTCCACGGTTCGCAACGCCGACCGCATATTCGTGCTCGAACAGGGCACGATTGTCGAAGAAGGCACTCACTCGGAGCTGATCGCGCGCGGCGGCTACTACGCCGACCTGTATCAGAAGCAGCTGCTCGAAGAGGAGCTCGAGACGATCTGAGGAAATCCGCCGCCATTCGCTTGATCTTCGTCATGCAGACAATCCCGTGTCGGGACGTTTGGCTGTGCGGTCAGCAGTATTAGCCCTCGCATCCTGCTGTCTCCTGGTCGCCGGGGCGACAGTCCCAACTACGTACCCCGCCGGGCGGATGCGCTCCGACGGCAACAGTGTTCGTGACGCGCGGAATCGGCCCATTCTCCTCACCGGAGCAAACGCAGAAGACCTGTTCATCGGACCGACAAGTGGAGATGCGCAGAGTGCGTTTTTCACGATGCGTTCATGGAATATGAATGCAGCACGGGTCGTGAGTTCTCTATCGGAATTCGGGAAGGACCCGGCCGGACAGCTCGCTCGGCTGGGGCGCCTCGCCCGGATCGCAGGCGAGCAGCAGGTGGTGCTCATCATCGTGGCAGCGACCGACGCGTCGCAGCGGCACAACCTTCCCACGGCCGACACCGTCGAGCATTGGACATCGGTCGCGACACATTTGAAAGACGCACCGGGCGTGGTTTTCGATCTGCTGGACGGCCCGAGGCTTGCTACCGCCGAGGCCGATTGGGATCTGTGGCGCAACGGCGGGACGCTTGACGGCCAGCAGTACAGCGGAATGCAGACGCTGGTGGATGCGATTCGCGCAGCGGGTGCAATGCAACCCGTAATCGCCGAGGGCCTCAACGGCTCGCTGGCAAATATCGGGCCGCATCTGCTGAGTGACTCGAACGTAATCTATGGGGCTCGGCAACCTTTGGCTACGGACGGCCGCACAGCGGAAGAGTGGGACCAGGCATTTGGTTTTCTTGCCGCGAGCTTCCCGGTCATGATCATCGGCTGGAGGCTGCCAAACGGCACCCCGGCATGCGCAGATCTCGACCGCGAATCAGCGACGGAACTGGCAGCCCGTTTCCTGCGGTATCTCGAGGAACGGTCGATTTCCTGGGCGGCGACCGACATTCCGCAGAGCGAGTTCTATTACGAAAGGAGAATTTCCTTCCTGACCCTCAGCGATGATCCGTTGCCTGCCGACTGGAGCTGCGGAAGTCCGAAAGGGTACGGCATGGGGCCGCTGGTACTGTGGACGCTGGCCCGTAACCCGAATGGGCGGCAAATCCTGCGCAACGTATCCGCCGCGGACGCTAACACGCGAATCGCTCCCGGCTCGCTTGCCACCGCCTATGGAACCGGGCTGGCGCCGAGTTCCGCGAGGGCGGAGACGCTGCCGCTGCCTGCACGGCTGCTGAATACCGGCCTCGAACTCACCGACAGCCGCGGTGTGACGTTCGACGTGCCGCTGCTGGCCGTCACGCCGAGCCACATCAACTACCTCGTGCCCGCGGAGGCGGCGCCGGGCCTCGCATTGGTTCGGCATATGCTGCCGCTGCCAGCTGGGATTGAGAACAGGTTTACCAGTACAGTTACGATTCGCCCAGCCGCAGCAGCGCTGTTTCCGCTGGGCGCTATCGGTGTGCGGTTTTCTGCAGGGTCGACGACGCCAGAGGCATTTGATGTCTTCCGTTGCTCATTCAGCGGAATCGGTGGCGGCGGATGTTTCGCCGTTCCCGTGCAGCTTCCGCCCGGGGTGTCGGTCTATTTGTCTCTCTACGGAACGGGAATACGAGGGCGAAGCTCGCTCGCTGCTGTAAGGGCCAGGGCGGGGGAGGTCGAATTGCCGGTGCTTTATGCCGGTCCGCATGAATCCTTCGTTGGCCTCGACCAGGTGAACGTGTTCCTGCCGCCTTCACTGCGCGGGAGTGGCTCTGTCGACGTTGCGGTGAGCATTGACGGCGAGTGGTCCAATCCGCTGCGCCTCGTGATCCAGTGATTTACTGACGACCGCGTGAGTCGCCGAGCCCATATAATGGTGCCGATGTCACACTGCTTCTCCCGCCGTGACCTCCTCGCCGGCTCCGCTGCCGTGCTGGCAGGAAGAGGAGCCGCTCTCGCCCGGCCCGCCGGCGAAAAGAACGTTCCGTTCAAACTCGGAGTCGCCAGCTATTCGCTGCGCAAGCTCGCGCGCGCGGATGCCATCAAAGCTCTGGAAACGCTGAAGGTCAAGTACGTCAATATCAAGGAGTTCCACGCACCAATTAAAGGAACACCTGAGGAATGGAAGCAGGCCCGTCGCGACTTTGAGAATGCGGGCATCACGATTCTCGGGGTCGGCAACATCAGCATGCAGAAGAACGATGAAGGCGCGATTCGGCGCAACTTCGATTACGCGAAGACGCTCGGCGCACCGCTGATCGTGATGGCGCCCTCGCGTGAAACGGTCCCGGTCATCGAGAAGTTCGTCAAGGAATACAAGATCAAAGGCGCCATCCACAATCACGGCCCGGAGGACAAGCATTTCCCCGCGCCGAAAGACGTACTCGATGCGGTGCGCGGTCTCGACAAGCGCATGGGCCTGTGCCTTGACGTTGGCCACACCGCGCGCACCGGGACCGATGTGCTGGAATCGATTCGCACAGCCGGCAAAGAAGGCCGGCTGCTCGACATGCACATGAAAGATCTTGCGGACATGAGGGTGTCGAAAAGTCAGGTTGCGGTCGGAGAAGGGAAGATGCCTGTCCGCGAGATTTTCGCCGAGCTCATCCGCCAGAAGTACAACGGTGGCGTGATGCTCGAATACGAGATCAATGCCGACAATCCTGTGCCGGGCATGCAGAAGTCGTTCGAGTACATGCGCCGGGTGCTGGCGGAGATCAGGAGCTGATATAAGCGTTCCGCGGCTCAGGTCAGACAGCTTCGCTCTTCGGCAGGCCCTTCTTCTGGATGGCCTTATGGCCGTCCGCTTTCGGCACGAAAAAGTCCTGCCAGCGCAGGCCGCACTCGCGCACCATCTGTAAGCCGTAGTCGATACGGCCGGCACTCCGTTCGGCGATGTTGCTGCCGAACGTAAACTTCGCACCCATGCTTTTCGCGAGCCGAATGAACGCGGCGCTCGGGATGCGGTAGCGATTGTTCAGCTCGATCGCGACGTCATTGCGGACGACTGCGTCCACCACCTTCCGGATTCGCTCCCCCGTCCAGAGCTCGTCGTATGCGGATGAGATCGCGTCCGGGATGTAGGTTGGATTGGCCCAGATATCGACGGGCTCGCGGTTCAGGATTCCGACCGTCCGCTCGACCAGCATGTCCATGAACTTCTGCGGGTCCGCGATGTCTCCGACCTCTTCTTTGAGCCAGGTGCGCATGCGCTTGCCGTTGTCGTCGGTCCACGTCATCGCGTCCGTGAACACGTAATCCAACTGCGCGATGGCTTCGGGCGAGAACATCGTGACCCATTCCCGGCCTTCCGCCTGCATGGCGGCGAAGGCCGGGACGTTCTTCATCCGCGCGATGTGCTGCAGCAGGCCCTGATCACTGGTGATCGGAAAGTTCCTGCCGCCATTCACGGCGATGCCGTAGCCGATGCCGGTTTCGCGAGACTCCTTCAACGCATCTTCCAGCGTCCAGGCTCCCCGCACGTGAACGTGGTAGTCGATGACCGGATAGTTCTGCGCGCTCAGCTCGAGGATCTGACGATAGCGGTCATCGATCACCGGCCGGGCGGTATTGACCGGAGGTGTGTCGTCCGCGAGCGGCCGAACCATGAGGTTGCGAAACAGCGCCTTCGACCCCGGGTCGTGGCACTGCAGAGCGAAGGTCCCGGTCCCGAGCACCCGCCCGGGCGTCTTCGCCGCCTGCACCGGCGCATCGGGTTCCACATAATCGACCACGAGCATATCCCTGACATGGATTTGCACGTTCTTGCCACGCACGCCGATCCGCAGCGGAACCCACTCGTCGTCGCGCGTAAGCGTCTTATACACATTCCGCACGCCGTAGAGCGAACCGGTTTTCTTGCGTTCGCGATAGCTGCCCTCGCCGGCGTGCGTGGAGTTGATCTGAACCTCGAAGCCCTGCTCGGGCCAGCCGTTCTCCTGAAACCGGGTATGGAAGAAGACGCCGGAGTTCGCGCCCGGCCGGGTCATGAATTCGAGTCGCAGCTCGAAGTTGCGAAACTCCGCATTGCGCAGCGGCCCCGCATAGAACAGGTGCGAGCGCGGGCCGGCGGTCGCGATCGCGCCATCCAGCACCTTCCATGACGCCGTATTCTCGGATGGCTTCCAGCCCTCGAGGCTCCTGCCGTCGAACAGGGGAACCCAGTCGTCGACAGCCTGCATGCGCGCCACCGGTGCGGCAAGGCCTGCAATCAAGTCACGCCTGCTGATCATTGCCGCTCCTTTGCTCGAGCTCCACGATGCGTCTTTCCAGCGCACGTACGGTCCTGAGCAGCTCTGGCAATCGCGGAAAGGCCGTCACCGCTCTCAGCCAGTCCCTCGAATCGAAGGCGGGACTGCCGGAAATGCATGCTCCCGGCGCTACATCCCCGCCGACCCCGCTCTGAGCATATACGACCGCGCCATCGTGAATAGTCAGATGACCCGACACGCCGACTTGCCCGGCCAGCAGCACGTTGCGCTCGAGCACGCTGGAACCGGCCAGTCCCGTCTGCGCACAGATGATGTTGTCCTCGCCCACCACGCACGCGTGGCCGACCTGCACCAGGCTGTCGATCCTGGCGCCGCGGCGGACGCGCGTCTCGCCGATGGTCGCACGGTCAACGGATGTCAGGCTCTGGATTTCGACATCGTCCTCGATTACGGTGACGCCCGACTGCACAATCTTGTAATGCGTGCCGTCGGCGCGCTTTGCAAAACCGAAACCGTCGCCGCCGATCACGACGCCGTTCTGGAGGGTCACGCGGTGGCCGATCCGGCAGAACTCGCGCACGCAGGCATGCGAGTGAGCGAGGAAGTCGTCGCCGATCTCCGCTCCTTCGTAGATGACGACGTGCGGATGCAGCACCGCATTCCGGCCGATCTTCGCTCGCGGTCCGATCACGGCATACGCGCCGATCGAAGCGTTCTCGCCAACGACAGCATCCGCCGCGATGGCTGCCGTTGCATGCACGCCGGCCTGCGGTCGCGGCGGCTGGTAGAACAGCGCCAGTGCCCGCGCGAAATCGTAATAGGGATTGCTCGAGACCAGCGATGCGATATTTCCATCGCGAACGGGCTGCGCGATCAGGATGGCCGACGCTCGCGTGTCCTTCACCTTGTGCGCGTACTTCGGATTCGCCAGAAACGTGAGCTGTCCAGGCCCGGCCTGCTCCATTCCGGCGACACCCGTGATCTCGGTCGCTCCGTCGCCGTGCAGCTCGCATCCGAGCTTGGCGGCCAGTTCAGCGAGTCGCATGCAATCAGCATACCCGCCGCAGGCGTGAGCCGCGACTACCGGGTACGGCTCCTGCGCTGACGAATTCCTCCGAGCAGAACCGACAGTCCAATCAGAGCAAGACCGGCGCTGGCGGGTTCCGCAACGTCCGCGGCCAGCGATTGCATGAGCACGCTGCTGCCTGGTGTCAGTTCGTACGTGCCGATCGTCGAGCCGTACTCGGCATTCAGAATCCTGGCAGCCAGTGAATCGAAGGTTTCGGTTATGCCGCCCCAGACGAAGCTCGTCTGAACGCCGGGACCGGAGATGTACGTCTCGAGAATGGCTGCATTCGCCGCGTGGATACAGAAACAGAGGAATACCGCTCGAATCCGACGCCTCATTTTTCGCGTTTCAGCAATTTTCCGCGAGAATCGAGGCGATTCCTATCGGACGATTACTTAGCCTGCGGCATCGTGGACCTGAGCCGGCTCCGTGAGGTTTGGTACGTAAGTACGGTATGGGACTGGTGATCACGGTCTGCCGCAGCAGCGCGTCGGCTCGATCGGAGGCGCTATTCCCGTGAATCCCCCGCCCACTCACCCAGACCGGGTTCGTCGAGAACGTCTCATTCCGGGCACAATGTGCCGATGAACTTCAGAGCTTCCGCAACCACGGTGGGAGGTGGAAACTCGTGATGCCCGCCGCCCGGGAACGAGTAGAATACCTGGCCGTAGCGGTCGGCGACAGCCAGCGATGGCTCGCGGGGATCGGGCACGATGCGCAATCGCGCGTCCCAGACGCGAAACTCGTCCGCAATCGAGCTCAGCTCGCGGACGTATGATGCGCATTCTGCACAATCGCCCAAATGCACAGACAGCAGAACGGTCGTTTCAACAGGCGCGCCCCGCAGCGCTTCCGGAAGATACGCGCCCACTCCGAACATCAGAAGCCGGGGCGAAAGGCCTCGGCCCCCAGGTTGGCATCCGATGGTTTGTAGCGATAGTCGCCGGGAAGCTTCACGACGTTCGCGCGCCAGTCCGTCGGATCCGTCCACACGACGCGCTTAGGGCCCGCGAGCGCGGCGACGTCGCCCAGATCCCACTTGAGCAGGAAGCCTGGTATTACGGTCTCGAACAGCTCCTGGGGAACGGGCGTATCGAGCGCGCGTTCGTAGCTATACGGCGTGCGCTCGAGCCACACGCGCGCGATCTGCTCGCTGGCGGCGGCGGCAAACAACGCCGGTACGCCGGCCACGCCGCGTGCGTAAATGCCTATTCGGCCCGCATCCACATCGGGGCGGTTCGCCAGCTCGGCCGCTGCCGCCACGATCTCTCGCGCCCGGATCAGCGGCAGGGCATCACCGATCATCATGGCTCGCGTGTTGGTCTCGTACTCGCCAACAAGCGGCCGCCGGTTGGGCGCACCGGTGCCGGTCCACTTCAACGTCAGGACGACATTGCCAGTTCGTTCAAGCTCGCCTGCGAGCTCGGGATTCGGGGTCGCAAGGATCATCGCGGGCCTGCCGGCGTCACCCGCGCTTCGACGCACCGGCGGAGCCGGCACTCGCTCGCGAATCCACGCGCGCAGCTCTTCGCTGCTCCCGCGGGTCCGCCGAGTCTCGCGAATGAACGGCAGGATATCGGCGGCGGCCGTCTGGCCCTCGGGAGTGACCTGAAGGACGTGATCGGGCACGAGCTCGAACGGCACCTCGCGAGCGTCGCCATTGCCGTCTTTGAGCCAGCGAATCATCCATCCATAGATGGCTTCGCGCACCTTCAGAGGCGTGCCGTGTCCGCCCGGCCCGACAACCCACGCGATGCGATCCTCCGCGCCGAACAGTCGATACCACTCGCGCGCCTCGTCAAAGACCTGCTTCGCGCCCGTGGGCGTGAAGAAATCCTGCTCGGTCGAACCGATCAGCCACGGCTTCGGCGCAAACAGCTCGACATAATCCGCCTCGTCAAGGCCCGCGGAGAGAAAACCGGGCAAGCTCTGTTCGGCATCCCCGATGTGCGTGCTGAGAAGGCTTCGGTAGGAGTTCATGTAGCAGGCCGGCGCCGCCGCCTTGACGCGGTCGTCGAGTGCCGCGACGTAGGTGGTAACGGTGCCGCCGCCCGAGCAGCCCGTAACTCCGATCCACTGTGCGTCCACATCCGGGCGGCTGACCAGATAATCGATCCCGCGCCGCGCGTCGTGAACCCGGTACCGCGCGAAGCTCTGTCCGAGGAGGAGAGCCTGAGCGCCCGCAAACTGGTGCTGGTCGGTCGCGCCGCCGCCGATCGAGCGGCCGAGCCGCACATCCCAGGCCTGCAGCCGCTCGCCCTGGCCCAGCGGATCATAAGGCATGGCGACGAATCCCTTGAGCGCAAGATTGGTCGCGATCACCTGCGCCGCCAGCTTGCCCTGGCTCCAGTGACCCATCGGGATCAGCACGGCAGGATAGCGGCCGGGCGCCGCCGGCCGATACACGTTTGCGGTCACCAGCAGGCCCGGCAGGCTCTCGAACGTGACATTCTCGATGGTGTAGCCCGCGCGCGGGGTGGTTGCGGTCACGCGCGCGTTCAGCGGACCCCGATAATCGGGAAGACCACCGATGGCGTTCAGGATTCTCTTCCGCACCTCGCTTTGGCGTGCGCGCGCCTGGTCAGGCGTCTTGATGCGTGCGATTTCGTCAGCACGACGAGCCAGGTGCTCATATCCGATCTGGTTCAGATCTGCAGCAATCAGATCTGCAGCAAGGAGAAGCAGGAGTGTGAAAAACACGATATTTCAGGTCAGTTTGGCGATCTTTTCGTCGAGAAACTTCAGCGCGGCTTCGAGGGTTTCCCGGTGGCGAGGATGGCGGGCAGCGGCGATATCGGCGAGCACGCGCTTGCGCGAGAGCTCCAGACTCGCCCGCTCCCGCTCACGGGCCGCCTGTTCCGGTGTCGGCCGCGGTGGCGCAGCCCGGCGCCGATCGCGTTCGGACGACTCGATCTGCGATTCGATGGACTTGCTTTCCCAGCCCCGGGCCATCGCATTCCTTACTCTACACCCGCACGCCTCTTGTACGCACGCACGACCGCGTTCTGAAACTCCCACGCGTTCGGATGATCGCGCGCGGGTTGTGTTTCGTATTCGAGCATGAACGCGCCGCCTTTGAACAGCGGCCGCCAGACCAGACGCGCCCCGAAGCTGGACATATCGGGGTACTTTTGTAACCCTTCTTGTATTGCCTCGGCTGCGAGCCGGGGATCGATGTCCATGCGAGCCAGAATAACAGCGGAAGTCCTGCTTTGCGCCGCGCTCATGGGTGCTCAGCCGCGCGCCGTGCATCGCTCGATGCTCCTCATCGACACCCATAGCGACTGGCCGAACGCAATCGTCAAAGCGAGGGCAGGGAAGCCGCCGAAGGCGACGCACACCGACGCGACGCGGCTCCGGGCCGGCAATGTCGGCGGCCTGTTCTTTGCCGCATATGTACCAGCCGACTACGCGAAAACTCCGGGCGCTTCGGCGCGCCGCGCGCGCGAGCTGATCGAGCTGATCAGAACCGACATCATCGAGCGATATCCGGGAACGTTCGCTTTCGCACGCACCGCCTCCGATATCGAAGCCGCGCGCAGGGCAGGGAAGATTGCCGCCCTCATCGGCATCGAGGGCGGCCATGTCATCGAGAACAGCCTCGCGCCCCTGCGCGAATTTCGGGACGCCGGCGTGCGTTACATCACGCTCACGCACTCGAACACGAACCGCTGGGCCGACTCCTCCGGTGACATGAAGAAGGCGGATGTCGAGCGCCATGGAGGTCTTACTGCGTTCGGACGTGAGGTGGTTCGGGAGATGAACCGGCTGGGGATCATGGTCGATATCTCGCATGTGTCCGATGACACGTTTTATCAGGCGCTCGAGATCACCCGCGCTCCCCTGATCGCCTCGCACTCATCCTGCCGCGCGCTCACCGGACATGCTCGAAACATGACCGACGACATGATCCGTGCGCTCGCGAAAAAGCACGGCGTGATCCATATCAATTTCGCCTGTGAATTCACCAGTCCGGAATCGCTCGTGGCCTCCGAACGCAGGCCGAAGCCCGAGGTGATTCCGCGCGCGACCCTCGCTCAGGTCGTCGCACACATCGATCACGCGGTGAAGACCGGCGGAATCGATTCGGTCGGGATCGGAAGCGACTTCGACGGCATCACGTGTACGCCGGAAGGTCTCGACGATGTCTCGAACTTCCCGAGCCTCACCCGGGCGCTGCTCGACAAGGGCTACACGGACGCGCAAATCCGGAAGATTTACGGCCAGAACACGCTCCGCGTCATGCGTGAAGTCGAGCGGGCGGCGGCGCGCTAGTCTGCCGTTTCGGATACCGCCTGCTGACGCGCGCGGCTCGGAACGGTCGTTTTTGAGCCGCGACCGTAAGGGAGCGGTTGTCAGGAACAACGCGGGAGAAACACCAGCCATGCGCATCGAGGCGCTTGTACATTTTCCTTGACATCAAGTACTTTATTACATAAAGTCAAGAGCAGATTCATGCGGACACGGCGATGCTGCCCGACGGACATGATCCGGCCGCCCACTCTGGATGCCGAGATCGTCGCGGGACCGATCGAGCCGCGATATGCGCTGCTGATCAATCCCTTTTACCCAAAAGATCCGAACGCGAGCTTCGGCAAACACGTGCTGACGCCCACACTCGCCCTGACGAGTTTCGCGGCAACGACACCGGCACACTGGAAGGTCCGGTACTGGGACGAAAACCTGCTGGACGGCCGCCCGCCCTTTGCACCCATGCCCGAACTGGTGGGGATTACGGTTCACCTGACGTTCGCGAAGCGGGCGTTTGACCTTGCGCACTGGTATCGCAGCCGCGGCAGCAAGGTCGTGCTGGGCGGACTGCACGTGTTGTCCTGTGCTGATGAGTGTGCGCCTCACGCCGATGCGCTGGCCGTGGGCGATGGCGTGCAGCTTTGGCCGAGGATCCTGGCGGACGTGGAAGCGGGCTGTTTGCGGCCCAGGTATACCGCAACCTACGAGAGTGACTACCGGCTGGACCCCGCGCCAGCGCGTTCCCTTCTGCCCCGAAGGAGCTTTCTGACCACGACGAGCCTGATTGCCACGCGAGGCTGTCACAACCGGTGCGGGTTTTGTTATTTGGCGACCGACGGACTGCGCATGCCGTATCGCATGCGGGATCCCGGCCAGATTGCCGCGGAGTTCGAGGCCGACCGGCAACCTTACGGCGTGTTCATCGACAACAATCTGGGATCCAACCGAGGGTATCTGCGCGAATTGTGCCGGGCGCTGCGGCCGCTGAACAAAATCTGGAGCGCGGCGGTTTCCATCGATGTGACCGACGATCCGGCTTTGATCCGCGGCATGGCTCTCGCGGGATGTACGGGCGTGTTCGTGGGATTTGAGTCACTCACGGATGAGAATCTCGCCGAGGCAAAGAAGAAAACACCGAAGGCCGCCGACTATGCGCGCCGCGTGCGCATGCTGCATGAGAACGGCATCCAGGTGAATGGTTCTTTCGTGCTCGGCTTCGATCACGACCGCAAAGACGTCTTCTCCCGGACAGCCGCCTGGATCGAGGAGAACCGGCTGGAGTGCGCGACGTTTCACATACTGACTCCGTATCCGGCGACGCCACTGTTCCGGCAAATGGAAGCCGAACGGCGGCTCTTGCACCGCGACTGGGCGCTGTATGACACGGCGCATGCAGTGTTCCGTCCGAGAAACATGTCTCCCGAGGAACTGGAAGAAGGATACGCCTGGATGTATCAGCGTCTGTTTTCACACACTTCGATTTGGCGGCGCCGGCCCGCGGACTGGCGCGCCGTGGCGCCGTATCTGGCGATGTCGTACCTGTACAAGCGGTCGAACCGGCTCTGGCGATTCCTCATCAAACACCATCTGGTGCATGTAGTGTGGCGCCCGCTGGTGGAATTGACCCGCCTTCGGCATGTGCGATTTCGGGAGCAACTCGCCGCAAGCAGAGATCCCGCAGAGCTCGATCAGACCACGCTTCGCATCCCTGGCGAAGGCGCCCGTGTCGCCATCTCACTCACTGGCACGCACGGACGCCAACCGTCCCCGGAGAAACTCTGACAGACCGGCCTCCCCTTTTCAACAGCTCGAGCAGTCGTTCCAATCGATCCTCGAAGAACGCTACTCTCGAGCCCATACTTCGCGCCCGCCCACGATCGTCTTCTCGACCTGAATCCCGCACGTTTCCGGATCAAACCGGAACAGCACCAGATCCGCGCGATCGCCGGCTGCCAGCCCCCGCTGCCTGCCGGCAATGCGGCCAACGCGCGCCGGATTGCGGGTGACCATGCTGATCGCCTCGGGCAAGCTGATGCCCGTCTGCCGCATCGCATTCTGGAGCGCGCGGTCGAGCCGCAGCGACGATCCGGCCAGCCGCGTGCCTCCCGCCAGCACGACGCGCCCGTCCCCGGTCAGCTCCACATCGACCTCACCGAGGCGGTAGCGGCCGGGCTTCGCGCCCGCAGGCATCGACGCATCCGTCACGAGCACGGATCGGATTACTCCCTTGGCGCGCAGCGCGACTTTGAAGAATGACGCCGACAGGTGAATGCCGTCGACAATGAACCCAGCCGCGAGACGGTCTTCGGCAAGTTGCTCCCAGATGTAGTTGGGGTGCCGCGGGAGCACCGCGTGCGCTCCGTTGCCGATGTGCGTCGACATCGTCGCCCCCGCGCTCACCGCATCGTGAATCTGTTGAGCATTGGCGTTCATGTGGCCGATGCTCACCACCACGCCGTCGCGCACGACGGTCTCGATATAAAGCGGCGCCTGCGGCCACTCCGGCGACACGGTGATCAGTTTGACCAGGCCTTCCGCCGCATCCTGCCAGCGCCGATACTCTTCGACATCGGGCGGCCGCACCCACTGCTTCGGATGCGCGCCACGCGGCCCGTCTTCGGCTGCGATGTGCGGACCCTCGACATGGAAACCTTCGATCGATTCGCCTGCTGGTCCCAGCGCGTTCTTCGACCGCGCAAGGTTGCGCAGCGAGCCCGCCATGTTCTCGGGCGAGCCGGTGATTACGGTTGGGTACAGGCGCGTCGTGCCCGTCGCGTGCTGCACCGCCAGCGATCGCGCGATCTCTTCGTGCGGCGTGTCAGGACTGTTGTAGTCGACAGCCGCATAGCCGTTCACCTGAAGGTCGATCCAGCCGGGCGCGACGTACAACGGATCGTCAATCGCCGTCAGGAGGTGGTCAATTCCGGTGATGACGCTGTCGTACGTGATTTCAACGAGCGCGCCCGAAACCGGATCAAAGGCTGAACATTTCATGAAGGTGCTGATTTATCCACAATTTTTCCGCGACGCACTGCCCGCAAACGACTGAACTTCGGCCCGCATAAAACTGTTGAAAAGCACGGCGCTGCCCCAACTTCGCTCTGGATCGCACCCGGCTTCGCTGATACAAAATATTCAGTTCCTGATGCGGGCGCGCCAAAACGGCAGATCTCGGGGGAGGTAATCCGTCGAAGCGCGTCCGCCCTCGGGACTCCGGTACCTCCGAACCGGGTGTGCCTCTGTCTACGCCGTGGCCTCACGGCCGGGACCGAGCCGGGCTCTGCAGTGCGACCCGGTCCCGCCCCTCTTTTCCACGCGCCGCCGCACGTTCGCACCCCTTCATCTCTGTACAAATCTTTGCATTAACTGATCCTAACGCCGTGCTCTGTAACGGTTTCGAACGCCCGGGCATCCCAGAAGGCGAGGGGCGATCTTTGCCGGCGTCCCTGCCATCACTCAGGCGTCCAACAGCGCCGGGGAGGGGAAGGTCCACAATGTCCAGGAGACTGCAGTCTGTCTTCGTTTTCCTGCTGGCGGCGGCCAGCGTATTCGCACAGCCGCGCAATGTGAAGCCAGGCTGGAATCTGTTCTCGAAGGAGCAGGACATCCAGCTCGGACGTGAAGCGGCCGCTCAGGTCGAGCAGCAGATGCCCGTGGTGCGTGACCGGACGCTGACGGAATTCGTGAATCGCATTGGCCAGCGTCTGGCTTCCACGCCGGAAGCCGACCGCTATCCGTACACATTCAAACTGATCAATGATCAGAGCATCAACGCATTCGCGCTGCCTGGCGGTCCGACGTACGTCCACACGGGACTGATTCGCGCCGCTGACAACGAAGCTCAGGTAGCAGGCGTTATGGCGCACGAGATCGCGCACGTGGCGCTGCGACACGGCACGCATCAGGCCTCGAAGGCCAATCTGATCCAGCTGCCTGCGATGCTTGCCGGCGCCGTAGCCGGCGGCGGCGGTTCCATGCTCGGGCAGCTTGCGCAGCTTGGCATCGGGCTGGGGGCAAACTCGCTGCTGCTCAAATACTCGCGCGACGCCGAGCGCGACGCGGACATCCTCGGGGCGCGGATGATGGCGCGGGCAGGGTACAACCCGGTCGAAATGGCGCGCTTCTTCGAGAAGCTGGAGGCGCAGGGCGGGAGCCGCGGACCGCAGTTCCTGTCCGACCACCCGAACCCCGGCAACCGGATGCGGAATATCCAGGAGGAGATCCGGTACATGCCGCAGGCGCAGTATACGGCGGATACCGGGATGTTCAGCGAGGTGAAGTCGGTGGTTGGCGGCATGCGGGCGCCGGATCGACGTTACAGCGGGAGTCGCGCGCGCAGCGATGCTTCGGCGGATCCGAGGCCGTCGGGCCGATTTCGTACGTACCGCAGCCAGACGTTCGAAATCGCATATCCGGACAACTGGGAAGTCTTCGGCGACCCGCAGGGTGGGATGGTCACCATCGCACCGCGCGCGGGCATCGCGCAGGACCAGCGTGGCGGGACCCAGGTAATCTACGGCGTCATGGCCAGCTATTACCAGCCGCGCGGTGGCGGCAACCTGCGGCAGGACACCATGGACCTGATCAACGATCTGGCCCGAACGAACCCGAGCCTGCAGATGGGACGGCAGCAGACGCGCCGCATCAACGTTGACGGCCAGGAGGCGCTCGTGACCGTGCTTTATTCCGAATCGCCATACCAGGGCGAAACCGAGCACGACACCCTGATCACGGTCGGCCGCCCGGAGGGTCTCTTCTATCTGCTGTTTATCGCTCCTGCCAGCGCGGCGCATCAGCTCAACAACGTGTACGATCAGATGCTGCGCTCGCTCAATTTCCGCTGAACAACAGCCGCTTGAAGCGCTGTGTCACCCTGAGAGTGGTGCAGCGCTACGAAGCCATCCTGTTCGATTTTGACGGCGTGCTGGTGGACA
>DASSSG010000359.1:0-7912 GCA_035708545.1 Bryobacteraceae bacterium
CATTCCATAGGGCCGTGCCTCCCACGCATATCGAAACGCGCCAGTAACGGCAGGAATTGCCATCGCGACCAGCCCGTATTGCCATCCCAGCCTGCGCCTGACCACCCGATACAGGCAAAGCGACATGACAAGAAAGCCGACCAGCGCCGGAACCCGGGCGGCTCCTGCGCTCGGTCCCAGTGTCCACAGGCTCGCCCGCGTGGCGAGTTGGAAGAGAATCGGGTTGAGATCCCCGCCGCCGGCCAGCGCCGAGAGCACCGTGCGCAGGTCCGGCAGCAGGCCCATGTAGTATGAGTAGATCTCGTCATACCAGAGCCGCCGCTGTGCATGCGCCAGCACGATACCCGTTAAGGCCAGTCCCCAGAGAACAAGAAAGAACTCGGGCGGCGATTTTGTCGACTTGCGCGATCTTCCGGGAGCGGTATCCTCTCGTACCTGCGCTGCGGTGACAGTTGTCGCCATCGATCCAGGATCGACAAAGCAGGGCAAAATCTGTAGCTTGCCCGCACTTCTGCCGATCATCGGGTGATCGTGACCCGTGGCTGCGAACTTAGCGTTGTCGTGCCGGCTTTCGAGGAAGCGGAATGCCTTGGCCACGCGCTTGAAATCATCGCCGCGCACTGCCGCGCTCTTACTGATGACTTCGAGATTGTCGTCGTCGACGATGGCTCGTCAGACGGGACCTGGGCGGAACTGGAGTCTCGCGCCGGCTCGTTGCGGGAGCTTCGAGCTGTCCGGCTGAGCCGCAACTTCGGCAAAGAGGCGGCGCTGTTCGCCGGACTGGCGGAGGCGGGCGGCAGCGCTGTCGTGGTAATGGACGCCGACCTGCAACATCCACCCGCTTTGCTGGGCGTCTTCTACCGCCTCTGGAAATCAGCGGCGGCCGATGTCGTTGAAGGGGTGAAGCGCTCCCGCACTCGCGAACCGCTGCTTCGCCGTCTGTTCAGCAGCGTCTTTAACCGCTTACTGACACTGCTCACCGGGTGCGATTTCCGCGGCAACTCGGATTTCAACCTGCTCGACCGGCGCGTTGTGGATACGCTGCTGCGCATGCCCGAAAGACGGAGTTTCTTTCGCGGCATGGTCGGATGGCTCGGCTTCAGGCATTACAGGATCGAGTTCGATGTCGAACCGCGGCAGGAAGGCATCTCGCGCTGGGGCACGATAGCTCTCATCCGTCTGGCCGGCCGTGCCGTGGTGAGTTATTCCGGCGTTCCCCTGCGCCTGATCCACATCGCCGCGGGAGGTTTCCTGCTGATGGCCTCTTCCGTCGGGGCCCGGTCGCTTTGGTTGTATGTGACCGGCGCGGCGATCGGCGGATTCATGACCGTCATCCTGCTGCTGCTGGTTCTCGGAGCGCTGGTGCTGCTCAGTCTCGGCGTCATTGCCGAATATCTCGGCGCGATTTACGAGGAAGCGAAAGGAAGGCCACGATACCTGATAAGCCAGCGCCTGTGCTCACAGGAGTTCTGCGCCGCCGGCCAGATCGCGAACCTGGCCGGCGCGCTGGACACGCCGCATTCCGCTCTCTCTCGCGAGCAGACACGAACGCCCTGAGCAGGCGCATCCGGCATGTCGCTCAACTACCTTAGGCACAGAAAAGTGACAAATCTCATCCGCTTCCTGCTCGACGACTGTCTGCCCCCGATTCTTCGCGATCGCCGGTCGCTCATATCGCTCGTCGCGAAGGTCTATTGCGGCGCCGGCAGCCGGCACTTCGGGGTCGATTTCAAGCGCAGGGTCGAAGGCCTCCCGCAGGAACAGGTCGCCCGTTTCTACGAGGCCGCCGCCGGTTGCGACGGTGACAGAGTACGTGCGTCGGACATGACACGTGAAGAAACAGACCGGGTCATCGAATATGTCGAGGGTGACTCCGTCCTCGAGGTTGGCGCCGGCGCGGGCGACCTCGCCCAGGAGCTGGCGTCAACCGGACGGTTCGTCGTCCCAGTGGATTTAAAACCTTCACCGTCCGGATCCGACGATCTCCATTGGTGCATTGCTTTCGCCGACTGCCTCCCGTTTGCCGACCGGTCCTTTGACACCGTCGTCGCGGCTCACACGCTGGAGCACGTGGTCAACTTCGAAGCCGCTGTCGCTGAGCTGCGCCGAGTCGCGAAGCGCAGGATCATTGTCGTGGTGCCGAAGCAGCGCTATTACCGGTACACAGTCGATTACCACCTGCATTTCTTTCCCGACCGCGAGCAGCTGGTATTGCGCATGGGCATGCCGGACTACCACTGCGAAATCGTAACCGGTGATCTGTTCTACGTGGGATTTGTGAATGATAGCCGATGTGCAGCAGGCTCCCGGGCTGCGCGCGGCTCGTCTCGGTTCTGAGTCACGGTTAAGCGTGGTCATACTCTAGTCGATCGATTGCATCGCCACGGCGTCAATTCAACAGGAGTAACCTCATGCCGTTCATGCTCGATCGTGCAACGGAGCGTGCGGTCAGCATACCGCCGCATGCGCTGAATGGCGACCTGGTCGTGCCGGAGAACGCGACCGGCCTTGTGATCTTTGCCCATGGCAGCGGCAGCAGCAGACTAAGCTCGCGCAATCGGTATGTAGCACGCGAGCTGAATCGCGGCCGGCTTGCCACATTGCTGATGGATCTGCTGACAGAGGATGAGGAACGCATAGACATGCGCACTCGTCACCTGCGGTTCGATATCGGAATGCTTGCCGATCGCCTGGTCAACGCGGCTGAATGGTCCGGTAGAGATCCCGACGTGCGCCATCTGACGATCGGATACTTTGGCGCGAGCACCGGGGGCGGCGCCGCGCTGGTCGCAGCCGCGGACCGGCCGCTGCGCGTCGGGGCTGTTGTATCGCGCGGCGGCCGCCCCGATCTGGCCGGCGCCGCTCTTGCCCGTGTGACAGCTCCAACGCTCCTGATCGTGGGCGGTGAGGATTATCCCGTTATCGAGATGAACGAAGAGGCCATGCGAGCACTGCGGTGCGAGAAGCGCATGGAGATCGTCCGCGGCGCCACACACCTCTTCGAAGAGCCCGGGACCCTCGAGCGAGTGGCGGAGCTCGCCAGGGAGTGGTTCCAGCGGCATCTTGTCTCTTCCAGGTGACAAACATGCGCGACCCCCGAGCCGTCGAGCTGGCGAACTCGCGTCTGGTGCCACTTTCCGGCGCCAACGCTGATTTTGACCCGCTCCTTCGGGCTATCGGCAACGCATCGTACGTCCTCATCGGGGAAGCTTCGCACGGCACGCACGAGTTCTACAGCATTCGGGCTGAAATCACGAAACGGCTGATTCAGGAGCGCGCATTCGTCGCGGTTGCCGTTGAGGCCGACTGGCCCGATGCACACAGGCTCGACCGCTACGTGAGAGGGCGCAGCCGAGACAGCTCTCCGCGGCTGGCGCTCGGTGATTTCGAGCGGTTCCCGCGCTGGATGTGGCGCAATCGCGATGTCGAGAATTTCATCGACTGGCTTCGCCGGTACAACGATTCGCGGTCAAACAGTGCGCCGGAAGTCGGGTTTTTCGGGCTCGATCTGTACAGCATGAACACGAGCCGCGCTGAAGTAATCCAGTATCTCGATCGCGTCGACCCCGAAGCAGCCCGTCGTGCGCG
Organism: Bryobacteraceae bacterium; assembly: GCA_035708545.1. Classification (GTDB taxonomy): domain Bacteria; phylum Acidobacteriota; class Terriglobia; order Bryobacterales; family Bryobacteraceae; genus DASSSG01. The sequence goes on from DASSSG010000359.1 coordinate 3,589, forward strand.
CGAGCGGTATGCCTGTTTCGATCATTTCGGAGAAGATGAACAGGCCTACGGCATGGCTGCCGGTTTCGGTGTATCCGAGTCCTGCGAGAACGAGGTCGTGCAGCAACTCACCGACCTCCGGCGGCGCGCCTGTGAGTACATGCACCGTGACGGGCTGGTAGCGGAAGACGACTTCTTCTCGGCCGAGCAGAATGCACGTTTGGTGCGGAATGCCGAGGAATACTACCGGTCTATGTTCCGCGGCAGGGTATCGACCTGGAACCTGCGCGACCGGCACATGGCTGAAACCCTGCATGCACTCGCGGGATGGCTCGAGCGCCGCTTCGGCTTCAGCCGGATTGTCGTCTGGGAACACAACTCACATCTGGGTGATGCGCGCGCGACGGAAATGGGCCGGAGGGGCGAGTATAACGTAGGACAGCTCGCCCGTGAACGCTATCCGAGTCAGGTATTCAATATTGGTTTCACTACATACACGGGCACCGTAACCGCGGCATCCGACTGGGGCGCGGACTCGGAAACGAAGCGTGTCCGACCCGCATTGCCTGGCTCCTGGGAGGAACTGTTCCATCAGGCCGCATCGCCGAGATTCCTGCTGAACTTCCGAGACGATCGCACTCTGTCGGCCGAGTTCGCCGGCGAGAGACGGGAGCGCGCAATCGGAGTGATCTACCGGCCTGAGAGCGAGAGGATCAGCCATTACTTCTCGGCCAGAATGCCGGAGCAGTTCGATGCCGTGATTCACCTCGACACCACACATGCTGTTGAGCCGCTCGACGCCGCCTCCGAAGTGTTCGAAGATATGGTTCCTGAGACCTTTCCGTCGGGTGTATAGCAGCAAGGGAGGGCTGCATGTCGCTGCCATTCACTGACAGAACTGACGCGGGCCGTCAACTGGCCCGCAAACTCGCACACCTTCGCGGCCATCCCGCGGTAGTCGTGCTGGCATTACCTCGGGGCGGGGTTCCTGTGGCCTTCGAAGTTGCGGAATCGCTGGAAGCTCCCCTCGACGTGTTTCTGGTCCGGAAGCTCGGAATGCCTGGGCACGAAGAACTTGCGCTCGGCGCGATCGCAAGCGGCGGAGTTCGTGTCCTGAACCAGGACGTGGTGTATATGTCCGGCATCGACGAGCAGGGCCTCGATGCCATCGCCGAACGCGAGCAGGCGGAACTCGAGCGCAGAGAGCGGGCCTACCGCGCCGGCAGAGGCCCGGTTGAGATCGAAGGCCGAATCGTAATCCTCGTCGACGATGGGTTGGCGACTGGCGCCACGATGCTGGCAGCCGCGCGAGCAATTCGCAGGCTTCGTCCTCAGCGGCTGATCGTGGCAGTCCCGGTTGCTGCACCGGAGGCGTGCAATTATTTCCAGCGGGAAGTGGACGAAATCGTCTGTGCTGAGACGCCGCAACCGTTCCGAGCCGTCGGGCTCTGGTATGAGGACTTCTCTCAGACCACTGATAATGAAGTCCGTGATCTCCTGGCGCGTGCGATCCCCGAGCGGGTCCATTCCCACTGATCGGGCGTCTGTCAGCTTCGCACGGCGGCCGCTCTGTATGGGAGCAGCTGAACAAGTTCTGCCTGCGGTTGCCCGCCGCGCACGCGCAGCCGCGCGACAGTGACCGGCAGCCGAAAACGCCGCGGGCCCGCGCTGCCCGGATTGAGATACAAGACGCCGTCACGCTCCTCGATCCGGGGCTTGTGCGAGTGGCCGCTGATCATCACGCGGAACTGTGAAAGGTCCGGAGGAGCCGCGGGCGTCGCCAGCTCATGAATCACACCGATCCGCACACCGCCGATTTCGAGCGTGGCGAGCAGCGGCAGCGCATTCGCCCACGGCTGGGTGTCGATGTTTCCCCGCACGGCTGTGACCGGAGCGATCGATCCGAGGCGCTCGAGGATTTCTCCTGAGCCGACATCACCTGCATGGATGATCGCCTCTGAACCGGCGAGTGCGGCAATCGCCTCGGGACGGAGCAGACCGTGCGTGTCAGAAATGACGCCGATGGTGATCAATGCAGCGGGATGATCTGGGGTGCCCAGTGGGGTTCGAACCCACGACCACTGGAACCACAATCCAGTGCTCTACCAGCTGAGCTATGGGCACCGTAAAGGTCTGCTACACGCCAGTTTAGCATCCGTCAGCGCAGAAGATTCGCGGCCGCCGTGATGATCAGAGCGTTAGTGAAGTCGATCAGGAACGCGCCCACGAGCGGCACGACAATGAACGCGCGCGGGGACGGGCCGTATTTTTCCGTCAGCACACCCATGCAGGCCATCGCGTTGGCTGTCGTGCCCAGCATGAATCCGCAGAAGCCGCCCGCCATGACGGCCGACTCGTAATCGCGTCCCATCAGCCGGTAACACAGCAGCACGCACATCGCCCACACGAGCGCCACCTGTGCCGCGAGCATCAGGATCATCGGCACGGCAAGGTGCACGAGTTCCCATAACCGCAGTGTGAGCAGTGCCATGACGATGAACACGTTCAGCGATATGGTTCCGATGTGGTTAACGTGTTCCTGGGAGAGGCGGAAGAAATCCCACCAGTCGTCTATGTTGCGGAGGATTGCAGCCGCGATCATCGCGCCGACATAGGCCGGCAGGATCGCGCCCGCGCGCTCGAACAAGCTGCTGATCAGGGTACCGAGCCCCATCGCGATCGCGATGGCGATGGCGCTCTGCATCAGCGCCGAGCTTTCCGACTCGAGATCATTCTCAGCTTCCGACTGCACCCTGACCGTCGTCACTTGTGCCGGCGTTCGCACCGGCAGCAGATCGTAGCGCCTGATCAGGCTGCCTCCGATATGCCCGCCGAGCAGCCCTCCCGCGGTAATCCCGAAAGTAGCCGAGGCGATGCCGAGCGTGGTTGCGCCGATCACGCCCATTTGCTCGAAGGTCTTGCCGAACGCCAGAGCGGTCGCCGGACCTCCGGTGAGAGCGACGGAGCCGGACACGACGCCGAGCAGCGGATCGAGCCCGAACACGCTCGCCAGCGCGATGCCGAGGACATTCTGGAGGACGGCCCCGGCCGTCGCGATCGCGAAGAAAACGACCACCTGGACTCCGCCTTCCCGGACCAGACGCAGGCTGGCGCTCATGCCGATGGTCGTGAAGAACGCGACCATCAGGATGTCGCGCAGCACCATATCCATCTCGAGGTTCAGCCAGCGGTCACGCAGGAACAGCGCGAGCAGCGCGTACACGAGCCCGCCGACGATCGAGGCGGGGATGTTCAGCCGCTCGAGCGCCGGGACAAAGCGCTTGATCCACACGCCCATAACCAGCCCGAAGGCTGCGAGCGCGAGCACCTGAACAACGTTGAGCTTCAGCGTCAGGACCGGGCTCACGCGAGCCCCGCCTGTTTCCAGAGCCGGTCCACTCGCTTCTGCACTTCCGGGTCCATGCGAATGACCTTCGGCCACGGGCGCGTGAACCCTTCCTGAGGCCACTTGCGCGTGGCGTCAACTCCCATCTTCGAACCGTAGTTCGGCAGCCGGCTCGCATGATCGAGGGAATCCACAGGGCCGTGCACGAACTCGATATCGCGTTCCGGGTCGATGTTGTTGAGCGCCTTCCAGGCCACCTCGCGCACGTTCTGCACGTCGACATCTTCATCGACGACAACGATGCACTTGGAGAACATGGCCTGCCCGAGGCCCCAGATCGCGTGCATCACCTTGCGCGCGTGCCCCGGGTACGACTTGCGCATCGAGATCAGAATCAGGTTGTGGAAGATGCCTTCGGCCGGCATGCTGACGTCGCGCACCTCGGGCAACTGCATGCGCATCAGCGGCAGGAAGATGCGCTCGATCGCCTTGCCCATGTAGAAGTCTTCCATCGGCGGCGGGCCCACGATGGTCGTCGCGTAGATCGGATCGCGGCGGTGGGTCATGCAGCGGACGTGAAACACCGGGTATTCGTCTTCCAGCGAATAGAAGCCGGTATGGTCGCCGAAGGGACCTTCGGTGCGCGACTCGCCGAGCTCGAGCGAGCCTTCGAGGACAATCTCCGCGTGCGCGGGCACTTCGAGATCGCAGGTCTCGCACTTCACCATTTCGACCGGCTGCTGGCGCAGGAAACCCGAGATCAGCATCTCGTCAAGATCAGGCGGGAGCGGCAACACGGCGGAGTACATCGTCGCCGGATCGCATCCGATAGCGACCGCGACATCCATCCGCCTGTGACCGGCGGCGACGAGCCGGCGATGATGTTCCGCGCCCTGCTTGTGCGTCTGCCAGTGCATGCCTGTGGTGCGGTCATCGAAGATCTGCAGGCGGTACATGCCGCAGTTGCGTTTGCCGGTTTCGGGGTTCTTCGAGAAGACC
>DASSSG010000360.1:0-3651 GCA_035708545.1 Bryobacteraceae bacterium
TGGGCGTGCTACTACCACATCCGCGACTACTACGTCGATCGCGACCGCTTCGCACGCTTCTTTTCGCCGAAGGGTGCGGCGTTCATGGCGCGGTGGTGGAACCGCATGCCGCAATTCGACGGGCTGTTCGACTACCAGAACACGGTCCGGCCGTCGTATTGGGCGTTCAAGCTGCTGTCGCGCCTGACGGGCGAGCGGCTCAGCGCGGAATCGACCGATCCCGCCGTGCATGCGTTCATGAGCTGGGACGACGATTACGAGCTCTACAATCTCCTGTTCTGGAATTTCTCGACCTCACCGGCTAACGTGCAACTTGACTGGACGGGACTGCCGTATGATGTCAGCGCGAAACGCGTTGCGCTGGATGCGGTGACCGGCAGCAACATCGAAAACGACCGCCTTCGCCCGCAGCCGGCGGTGCCGATGATGAAAGGCTCCGGCCGTGTGTCGGCCCCGCTCGGTCCGTATGGCATCGAGTTCTGGTATCTGGAAAAGCCCCGCCGGTAGAGTCTTTGTGGGGCAGGCTTCAGCCCGCCTCACGCGATCCGATACTTCTCGATCGTCCTCTCCTCCACCTCCACTCCCAACCCCGGTGCGGTCGGCACCGTCAGGTGGCCGTCGACCAGACGCAGCGGCTCCCGAACCATCTCGCGGCTGAGCGGCCCCTGCGATGTGTTGAACTCCACGAACACCGCACGCCGCTGGAATGCGGTCAGGTGAAGCGAAGCCGCCGTGAGCAGGTCCGAGGACCACGAATGGGGGATCACCAGCCGGTTGGCCATATCGGCCATGTGCACGATCTTCCGTCCCACAGTGAGACCGCCGCAGCGTGTCAGATCGGGCTGGAGCACGTCCACTCGCGCGCGCTCGATCAGCTCGCGAAAGCCCCACTCGGTCGCCTCCTGCTCGCCGCACGCGAGCAGCGTCTCGACATTCTCCGCCACCTCGCGATAACCGTCGTAATCCTCCGGGTGCAGAATCTCCTCGACGAAGAACGGCCTGTACGGCTCGATGGACCGGATTACCTGAATCGCCTGCTTTGGCGTGCGCTCGACAAACCACCCGGTGTCGATGAGCAGATCGGGACCGTCGCCCAGTTCCGCGCGAGCAGCTTCGACCAGCGTCACATCGCGCCGCGGGTCTTCTCCGAAAACGCCCCAGCCGAACTTTACTGCGGTGAAGCCTTCGTCGAGGTAACGCCGCGTCACCTCGCGCATGGCCGAGGGAGTCGGCCGAAACAGAGTACTCGCATAGGCGCGCACGCGGTCGCGCCACTTGGCGCCGAGCAGCACGTGGACCGGCTGGCCGTACGCCTTGCCCATGATGTCCCAAAGCGCGATATCGATCGCTGAGATCGCCTGAATGGCGACGCCACGCCGGCCGTAGTAGATGCTGCCTCGGTACATCTTGTACCAAAGGCGCTCGACCTCGAGCGGGTTCTCGCCTCGGATCAGGTGGGCGAGGCCCTCGAAGCACTCGACACCAGCCTCGCTCCATGAGGGCGCCTCTACTGCCGCCTTCGCAACCGGCGCCGACGTTTCCATATCGGAATAGCCGGTGATCCCCGCATCCGTCGTGACCCGGACGAGTCCCATGTATGTCGGCCCGAGCGGCTCGTCGGAGCCTTCCGGCCGATTGTAAAGTCCTGGCGACTTGAGAACGAGGACCTCGACGTCTTTGATCTTCATGTCAGAGGGCGAAGTCCTGTGCGATGACGAACAGCGTCAGTCCCTTCCGGCACACGGCGGGAAAATATTGCGCGATGATCACTCCCGCGCGATGAGCGCGGATCTCGAGCGGGTCCGAAGCATGATCCGCAAAGTCGTGGATGCGGCCGATCGGTTGACCTTCGCTGACGTCCGCACCGGGCTCCATCAGAGGCTCCCAGACACCGTCGCGTGGACACGGGATGTAGTCCTTCAGATCCGGAGCGGCAACCAGCCGGGGCGGCGGAGTCCCTTCCGCCGCGACTCGCGTGACTTCGCCGGCCAGCAGCCCGTAGCGCCTCAGCACGTTTCGAACGCCTTCGAACGCGTGTCGTACACCACGCGGGCTCGAGCCTTCCGCGTATCCGAACTCGCCGCCGATTGCGATCTTGCCCTCGTCTTCAGCTTCATCCGTCAGCAGCCCGGACGCCATCTGTCGCGAGTATATAAAGATGAACGGCGTATCGAAGAGCCGCGCTGCCTCGATCATCTCCCTCTGCTGCTGCGGGTCCGGCACGCGATGAATCGACGTGCATAGAGAAAAGACCGCCTCGTTACCGCCCGAGTGCAGATCAATGACCACTGAAACGAGCGGGAACACACGCGTCTTGACGAAATTCGAGATCCGGTAGGACAGCGTCCCACGCATACTTCCCGGAAACGCGCGATTCATATTCACGCCATCGAGCGGCGACACGCGCGTGCCGGCTCGGCAGGCGCTTTCGCTCAGCTGCGGGATCAGAATGACTCGGCCGCTGATCTCCTCCGCAGCCAGCTCGCGACAGAGCCGCTTGACCGCGATCTGTCCCTCATACTCGTTGCCGTGCGTTCCACCAAACACGGCTACTGCCGAGCCGGCCGCGCCCGCCGCTCGCGTGCCATTGATCACCGTCAGCGGAACCAGCGAGTAGCCCCAGGCCGAGTCGAGATGAAATGCAACCTGATAATGATGCTTCCCGGCTCTGTCAAAGTCGATCTGGTCAACGTCGTGAATCAGCTCGGTCATGTCTCGGCGAGGACGGTGCAGGGTGCGCTGTCAACCCCGTCGATCATCCAGGGTACGACGAGAATTCGCTTCGGTGCCCGAAATCCGGCCGGGATGTTCGCGTCCTCTACCAGCAGCACCGTGCGCTCCGAGTAGCCTGCACAGCCCAGAAACACGCGGTGCGCATCACAGCCCTCCTCCTGGTGCGCCGTAGACGCTATCGATATGAAGTCCACGATCAGACACTTCAAATTCGGCAGAGCTGCCAACAAATACCCGGCGGCGCCACGCGAGAAGCCGGGGCCGCGTTCCACATACAACGTCGCATCCGAAGCGCGATGGGCCGAGAATCCGGAACGCAGCAGCAGTACATCGCACGCGGCCTCCACATTCATCCGTCGCAAATCTCCGGCGCCGATCAGGTGCGCCTCGCCGAACTCCATCTCAATCACTGCCGGCCTCGTGAAGACCAGTTCGTTCACATCGTATTCGCCAATCCGCCGCCCCGCTGGGTTGAAGTGGTTTGGGCCGTCTACGTGTGTGCCGGCGTGATTATTCGTCGTGAAGTAGAACGAGTTGCAGACGTCGCCGCGACTCAGGTCGTAAAGCTGCTCGACCGAGGGCCGGCGAAGCTCCTTCCAGAACGGGACATCGCGGGAGAGTGGGTACGAGAGGCTCACGAACACGCCGCCATTCTAGCCTCACGTGTGCTCGAACCCGCTCACTGCGTGCCGGGAGTTTCCAGCCGGTCGGAACTCGCCGGGCACGACGCTGTCGCTCTTTTCGCTCCTTTTTGTACAGTTCCGCGAGATCTCATTCGAGACGCAGTTTGATATTACGTGAAGCCCTCGTGACGAGTACTTGACGTTTGCCAGCAATTGCTCTATAATCGATGATCGATCATAGATGAACGCGCTAACGCTGCAGAAAGTAACGCCGATCACATTACGGGATCAGCTC
>DASSSG010000361.1:0-3598 GCA_035708545.1 Bryobacteraceae bacterium
CGCCGCGCAGGTCGTCGAAAGCATGGTCGAGGGCCAGCTCGGGGCCGATGGCGCAACTCCGAAGTTTTGACGGCGCGAGATACAGGTAGTTCCGCCGCTCCATTACGTGATCGGAGAACTCGTTGCCGGTCACGAACCCGACGCGCCGCGGCTGGCCGCCGCCATCGACGATGTACACGCCGGCGACCTCGGCCTCCTCGCCGCCGTCTTCCGCATAGGGCGGTACGACGAGCGGTTCGCCGTGCCCGCGCAGGCAGTAGCCGCTGCCCTTATAGAACCATTCGGGCTGGACGCCGACCCGGCCGGGCTGCGGCCGGCCTCCCTCCACGCCCCAGTCGTACATACGCATGGAATCCGTGACCGGCGCCTCGGAGCTGGCTGTGTGCATGGCCTGACGATTCGCGGCGCTGCGCCGATGCGTTAAGCCAGTGCCGCTCACGATGACTCGCGTGGGCTCGAGCGGATGCAGGATCGGCGGGCGCAGCCGCCACTCGGAGTAGCCATGGTAGATGGGGTCGTAATCGAGCGCTTCACTCGACAACGTGCTGGCGATCAGCTCCCCGAGCGGGCGCTCGGACCGCAGTGCCGAAGTGGCCAGTTGGTGGAGCGATTCGCAGTGTTGCAGCAGCCGGAGTCGCGGCTCTTCGACCACCGCCACGCGGGGCCGCAACTGCGGATCCAGCAACTGGACGATGTTCATCGGTTCAGCTTCGACTGTACACGACCTGCGAAGCGGCTGATGTCAACGATCGCCCGCTCATGCGTGCCTTCGGCGATTCTGTCGAGCTCATCCCATGCCTCCACGCGAAACGTTACCCGGCGGTCATTCACGGCGATTATCTCGGCGGCGAAGGTGGCGTTCATTCCGAGCGGCGTGGCCGCCAGATGACGGACATTTACGTGCGTCCCGACGGTGTCGAAACCATCTAACAACCAGGGCTTGACGGTGTCGCGCGCGACCATCTCGAGGTATGCAATGAGCCATGGAGTAGCGAGGACTCTCGCCTGCTCGTGGCCCAGAAACCGAATCGCATTCTCATCCGTAACTGCTATTGTGCGTTGCGTTTTCGCGCCGAGCGGGATTTCGGGCATGGCTGCCATGTTATTCTATGGGACATTGAGACAGACCGCTATCCTGCTTGCTTTTCTGGCACTTACAGCGAATTCTGTATGCGCCGACGAGGACCCGAAGGGCGCTGAGGTCCTGGCGAAGTACCTTTCTTCGATGGAGGTGCAGCGCGAGGCCCTGCGCGGCACGATTTCCAACGTGACGCTCGAGGGCAGCCTGCCACGGCTGAAGAAGCAGGGACGCATGGACGTGCTTCGGAGGGTTTCGCGGCTCGGCGAGATCACCTACAAGATGCTCGGGTTTACGGGCGACAATACGATCAAGAAAGAGGTCATCGGCCAGTACCTCACGGCCGAGACGGAGGCCCAGACGAAGACGGACCCCGCCAGTATTTCAATTACTCCGGCGAATTACAACTTCAGGTACAAGGGCCTGCAGCAGAGGCATGAGACGAGCAGCATGGTTCACGTCTTCGAGCTGAAACCGAAGCAGAAACGCGTGGGCCTGTTCAAAGGTGAGCTCTGGATCGATCCGGAAACGAATCTTCCAGTCCGTGAAACCGGGCGTCTCGTGCGGACCCCCTCGATTTTTCTGAAGAGAATCCAGTTCGTTCGCGAATACCAGATCGTCGACGGCGTAGCTCGTCCGGTCCGGATCGAAAGCATGGTCGACACACGCATTGCGGGCAAGGCACTACTGGCGATAAACTTTGCGAATTATCGGCGCGACGAGCCGGTTGCCGCGGACGCGACCGCGCAATAAGCTGCGGTAAGCAATCCGTCAGAAGCCCTGGAACACCCGCGCCATCAGGCCCATGGCAAAATCGCGGAGTTCTGCTATGATCTCCACTGGAGCGTTCCTGCGAAGCAGGTGAACGTGGTCTCCTTTATTTGATCCAACAGTCAAATGAAGGGGTCCGGCTCGCTACATTTAGCGTCGGTGTGCAAGCTCCGGCGGAGCCCCCGCCAAGGAGAAGCCTGAAGATGCGCGGAGGACTCCGCCCCTGTGTGTGTTCCGGGGTCAAACACGGAGACCTGCACGGCTGAGTGGTGCGCTCCAGCTCCTCTCTCACCCCGGGATGAACATCCTTTTCATCGGCGACATTTTCGCGTCGCCAGGGCGCGGTATTGTCGCTGAAAAGCTGCACGCCATTGTGTGCAATGAGCAGATCGATCTGGTCATCGCGAATGCCGAAAACGCCGCGGGCGGATTTGGCATCACGCCGCTGATCGCCGATGAACTGCTGAAACTCGGTATCGCGGTGCTCACCTCGGGCAACCACATCTGGGACAAAAAGGAAATTTACGAGTACCTGCCCCGGCAGCCGAGGCTGCTGCGGCCAGCCAACTATGCGGACGAGTTGCCTGGCCGGGGCTGGATCGTGGTCAGCAGCACGACCGGCGTACAATGCGCCGTGATCAACCTGCAGGGCCGCGCGCACATGCCGGCGACCGAGTGTCCTTTCCGCAAAGCCGACCGCATTCTCGACGAAATTCCCGCGCCGGTGAAGGTTCGGTTCGTGGATTTTCACGCGGAGCTGACCAGCGAGAAGATCGCGATGGGCTGGTACCTGGATGGCCGCGTTTCCGCGATCGTCGGAACGCACACGCACGTCCCCACCGCCGACGCGCGGGTTCTTCAGGGCGGTTCCGCGTATCTGACCGACTGCGGGATGACGGGGCCGTATAATTCGGTGATCGGGGTCGACAAAGACATCATTCTGCGCCGCTTTCTTACCGCGCTGCCGGTGCGTATGGAGGCGGCGCGGGGCGGGGTGGAGTTACACGCCGTAATTGTCGATGTTGACGAGAGCACCGGGCGGGCGCGCGCGATTCGGCCGTATGTGGAATACGAAGGGCGCTGAGGCGCAACCACACGGCCGCCAGGGTGTTTCCCTCTTATCGCAGGCCCGTTTCCTGAGGGATACTAGCTGGCAGTGATTCGGCGGATTGCATCCTGGTCCAAATCGATCTGGCTGACGCTTTTTCTGGCGGCGTGTTGCGCGGCCGCCGCGTTCTGGCTGCTCAGCGCCACTGTGCGCGGGAATCGGGACGTGCACCGTACGACAGCACTCGCGGGCGAGCTCGGCCGGTTATTGAGTGTCGCCGGCGCAGCGGGCGCAGACGCGCCGCAAACGTTTGCCAGCATCGAGGCGGCTCTCGATCGGGGCGCGCCGGCGTGGCCCGCGGTGCGCGGCGATGTCGCCAAAGCATCGGAAGCAATGGCGCGGGCTGCGACGCTTCGCCGCGCCATGCAGGAGGCCACCGGAGAAGCCGAGCAAAGGCATTTGCGCTGGGCGATCGACGACGAGTCGGCGCGCGCCGCAGATGCTCTGCAACTGGCCATCGCCCGCGTGCGCCAGATTCAACTCCAGCTCGCAGGCGACCTGTTCAGCCGCACGCGCCTGCTCATGTTCATGGCACTCGTGTTGTCCGGCATGGTGGTGCTCGTCGGTTTTCAGCTCCGGATGCACTACATCAGCGCCGGGCGGCATCGCGCGGTCGAGACCGCGCTCCGCACGTCGGAGGC
>DASSSG010000362.1:0-6774 GCA_035708545.1 Bryobacteraceae bacterium
CGCGAGGTCGGTTCACCGCACCTGAAGGTCTGCCTTGACGCGCCCATCATGGAGAACAAAGAGGCCGCATACCTGCGCAAAGCGGTGCGCGACGTGGGCTCTTTCCAGGTGCAGTCGCACTTCGGCGGAGAGTATAAGCGCGACGTGCCGGGCGGCCCGATTATCAGACCCATCACTCGAAGTGAATGGGGTAAGCCGTACGAGCGTCCGGGAAACTGGGCGGAGAACTTCTATCTGCCCTTCATCGAGGCTCTGCTCGAGACTGGCTACCGGGGTTACCTCGGCTACGAACTCTGCCACACGCTGCCCGTAGTGGACGGGAAGACCGTCGGAATCGATTTCGTCGACAGCAACGCGCAGTTGGCGCTCGAGTTCATTCGCAGCTCGATCGCGGAGGCACGGCAGCGAGTGCTCGGGCGGAGCTGACGGCCAGTTCTCGCGCCAGCACGAGCGAGCGCCGCTTCCACCGACCGCCCGTTTCTCTGATTCAAGTCTGTCTTGCACCCGGGCCATTGCTGTCCTGGCGCAGGTGCACGTGAATACGAACGTCACAGTGCCGTTCCCATTGTTCTTCCCAGTACTTTTGCTGACGAAGTTACAGGCATTCGTGATAGAATTCGGTCGGCAAGAGTCGGCAAGAGCCGGCGAGGAAGTACGCCGGCGCTATGTAATGCGTTGGCGCACGCCTGCTTAGCTCCCGGTCGCAAATCTCGGGCTTAGTCGCGGCACAGCACAGCGGGCGCTCAGGTCTGTCAGGGACCGAAGTGTGCCATGGCGAAGACTGTTCTCGTACGCGGCGCCCGACAACTGCTCACGCTCAACGGCCCGCCTGGACCGCGCCGTGGTCCTTCTCTGGGAAATGTCGGCCTGATCGAGGATGGCTCGATCCTGATCGTCAATGGCGTCATTGCCAGCGTCGGGCCGACACGCCGCGTCGAAAACCTCGCCGAGTCACGACGCGCAACGGAAATTGATGCGACCGGGCGCGTGGTCATGCCTGCCTTTGTCGACAGCAACACGCATCTGCTCGACAGCGGCGCAAGCGGCAACCTCGGTAACCATGAGGGCCACGAGCCAAAGCGTCCGAACGTGCGGCGGCTCGGTATTGAAGCGCGCAGAATTCTCACCGGCTGCGTCCGGCACGGCAGCGGCACCGTCGATGCGCATTCCGGCTGTGGAACTGATGAAAACGTCGAGTTGAGGATGCTCAGGGCCGCAGCCAGCCTCGACCAACAGCCTGCAAACGTGGTGCCGACCTATTCAATTCCCGCCGCGCGTCCGGACGAGCCGCTCGACGGCACGACTTATCTCGACTGGCTCGATCAGCACCTGCTGCCGCGCATTCATTCAAAGCGTTTGGCGCAGTTCGTCGGCATCACCTGCGGTACCGAGCGGCTCTCTCTGAACGACCTGCAGCGGCTCATCGAAATGTGCCAGCGTCACGGTTTGATGGTGCGCCTGCAGGTGGAAGACAAGGAGTTGGCCGGTGCGATCCCGCTTGCGATTTCAAAGCACGTGCTGGCCATGGAGGGCCTGAATCGGGTTAGCAGCGAAGAGGCGGCAGTGCTTGCCGTGTCGCGCGTGGTTGCGACCCTGATGCCTGCTACCACGCTCCAGACCCGCGCCGAAGTGCCTCCTGCGCGAATGATGATCGATGCGGGCGTCGCTGTGGCTCTGGCCTCCGGGTTCCGCCACCATCGCTCGGGCACGTTCAATATGCAGATGGTCATCGCGCTGGCCTGTTCGTCGCTGGGGATGACCACGGCGGAAGCCATCTCGGCCGCGACAATCAACGGCGCCTGCGCGCTGCACATGGGCGATCGAGTTGGCTCGCTGCAGTTCGGCAAGGATGCCGACCTCCTCATCCTCAATGTTCCCGATTACCGCGAGATGTCCTGGTATTTCGGTGTGAACCTCGTGTCGCTGAGCATGCGGAAGGGTAACGTCGTCTACAACGAATCGCAGGTACAGTGGCCCGCAGCCTGATCGAATGCGTTCCTAATTTTTCCGAAGGCCGCGACTCACGCGTCGTGGACGCGATCGCAAACGCAGTCGCCGAGACCTCAGCCGTCGCGCTGCTCGGCCGTACCATGGACCCTGACCATCACAGGTCGGTCATCACGTTTGCCGGCGATCCTCCGTCAGTGGCCGAAGCCGCGTTCAGAGCGGTTCGCCAAGCCGTTCGTCTGATTGACCTCAACGTTCATCGTGGCGTTCACCCGCGCCTCGGCGCCGCCGATGTCGTGCCGTTCGTACCGCTCGAGCACGTGACCCTCGAGCAGTGCGCCACGATTGCAGTTGCTGTCGGCGAGCGGCTCTGGAACGAGCTCGGCGTCCCCGTCTACCTTTATGAAGGCGCCGCGCGGCGAGGCGACCGCGCTCGGCTCGAAAACATTCGCCGGGGCGGCTTTGAAATCGTCCGCGAGCAGGTGCTCACGGACCCCGAACGCCGGCCCGACATCGGCGGCCCCGAGCTGCACCCGACGGCCGGGGCCTGTATCGTCGGCGCCCGGCGGTTTCTCATTGCCTGGAACGTAGTCCTCGGAACGGCCGATATCGAACCTGCAAAACGCATCGCCCGGGCGATTCGCGAATCCTCGGGCGGCTTGCCTCACGTCAAAGCGCTGGGACTCCAACTGCCGAGTCGCCGTCTCGTCCAGGTCTCGATAAACCTGACCGACTTCGAGCGCATGCCTCTGCCCGTCGTGTATCAGCAGATTCGCCGGCTGGCCGAGTTGGAGGGCGCGCCGCTGCTCGAGGCGGAACTCGTCGGGCTGCTGCCGCGTGCCGCGGCCGAACAGATCGCCGGCACGGCGCTGCGCTTCGTGAACTTCACTCCGGAGTTGGTGCTCGAGGAGCGTGTGGCAGCGCTCCTAAAATAGAATCAGTGCTCGTCACCATCGAGCCGACGCTCGAGCGCCCGCGCTGGCTGCGTGCGCCCGCGCCTGCCGGCGAGAACTACCGCGAACTGAAGCAGCTCGTCAGCGACCTGAAGCTGCACACGGTCTGCGAGAGCGCCGCGTGCCCGAACGTCGGCGAGTGCTGGAATCGGCGCACCGCGACGTTCATGATCCTCGGCAATGTGTGCACGCGCCGCTGCGGGTTTTGCGCGGTGCAGAAGGGCGCGCCGCAGCCGGTCGACTATGGTGAGCCCCGGCGTGTGGCCGAGGCATGCGCCGCCCTGGGGCTGCGCTATGCCGTGATTACGAGCGTCAATCGAGACGATCGTAAAGACGGCGGCGCCGAGTTGTTCGCCCTGACCATCCACGCCATTCGCGATCGGATCGAGGGCTGCCGGGTTGAGGTGCTGGTGCCCGATTTTCAGGGCTCGCGCGTGGCCCTGGAGATCGTAATGGACGCCGAACCCGACGTGCTCAATCACAACATCGAGACCGTCCCCAGGCTCTACCGGCAGGTGCGCCTCGGCGCGCGATACGACCGCTCGCTCGAGCTGCTTCAGGCTGCGAAACGCATGCGGCCCTCGAAGCCGACGAAATCGGGCCTGATGCTCGGGCTCGGCGAAACCACAGAAGAGGTGCTCGCGGTGATGCGAGATCTGCGCGCGCACGAGGTCGACATTCTCACCGTGGGGCAGTACCTGCGGCCTTCACCGAAGCATTTGCCGATTATCAGATACGTACCAGTAGATGAGTTTGTGGAGCTGCGGCGGCTGGGACTCGACATGGGCTTTGCGCATGTCGAAGCCGGGCCGCTGGTGCGCAGCTCTTATCACGCCGACACCGCGCTTTGACGATTTGTACGTGGTAAATCTGAATCCCTTTGCAGACCGCGCAGATGTGGGGCAGGATGGTATCCTGCGCGCCGGTTGTTAACCGGCGCTTCCTTGATGATCCCCATCTCCGAATCATTGTCGCTGCTGTTTGCTCTTCGGCGGCAGCCCACATAACAACCCACGTTACGGCTCGGCGCAAAGCGATGCGGGTCTTCCAGCGTCAGCACAATGGCCAGTAAAGTGATCGGCCCGCCTGCGGCGGATTGGCAACCCGTCCGGCTGTCGCTGTCGCTATGCCCTTTTGTGAGCGCGGCTGCCCTCATCTACTTTGCCAGCAACCGGTCTATATACTGAAGGGCCTCCGGCTCTCGGCTCAGGGACAGAGCACGCATGGCGGACTTTTTCACGTTCCTGTCCCGTCCGTCCCGAACTGTGCGGATCAGGAACCGCGTTGCATCGCCCGCCCGCAACCCCGAGATCCAGTGAAAGGCCAGGCCGCCACCGTTCAGCGAACAATCGGGCGTGAACATTCGAATTCTGCCGATCTGACCGTTTTCCACGCGCAGCAGGACATTCACTGAGTCGGCGCCTTCCAGCGGAATCGGGCCTGACTCAGGCAGGCGCCGCACCACGGTTCTGTCCTGAGCTTCGAGGAAACACCCGCGGCAACTCGTGAGGCCATCCGAGTGGAAGCAGCACGAATCGCCGCGAACGCTCGCGGGCATCGCAAACCCGATCCACGCCGGCGCGCCCGCCGCCGTCAGAGGATCAATGACGCCTTCGAGACCGGCCGAGCCGTCGTGTTGAGAAACCGCGGCGTTCTCGACGCGCGGCTGAGCCGCGGCGGCGAATCCGCTCGCCGCCACGATCAGCACTGTCCCGTACAGACTCACTTGAGCAACTCCATCAGGAAGTCGCGCGCCTCTTTGGTGTCCATGTTGGACAGCAGGCGCACCAGATCGCGTTTTACCTGCGGGTCGGTCTCCTTACGGGCAATCTCGATCAGCGCTTTCGCGTTTTCCTGATGGAACAGAGCACGGGCGATCTCCTGGCGGATGCCTTTGTCGCTCTCGTTCGCATACAGCGACACCAGAGTGTCGCCCGCCTTGCCGCGATCCATCTGGCCGAGATTCCGAATCGCTTCCCGCCGCACATTGACGTCTTTGTCGGTGCGGGCGATCTCAACCAGTTTTTCCCGGTTATTACCGACCATAAACGCCCGGACCATCTCTCGCCGCAGTTCGGGATCGGATTCGCTGCTGAAAAGCCCGGTCAGCTCCGCCTGGCCGCCGCTGACGCCGAGCAGGTGGATGGCTTCACGGCGCAGGTCCGAAGCCGCTTCCGCTTTGGCCGCCGCCAGCAGGCGATCTTTACGGCGCGAAACCATGAAGCCGCGCAGCACTGCTTTCTTGACCGCGACGTCCTGCGTGGATTTGTACACGTCGGCCAGTACGGCGGCATTATCCGCGCCGCGGTGGATGCCGAGATACTCGACCGCCTTGATCTGCAGATCGGGATTGGCGCCGCCTTTGGCGATGCGCGCCACGACGTCATGAGCGCGTGGCGCGGTGGCGCTCGCGAGCACGAACAGAGCGCGCTCCTTCAGCCGTGGCGAGTTGCTTTGTTGCAGCGTCCGCTCGAGCAATGGCACAGCGCGCTCGGGGTCGCTGTTGATCAGACTGTTAATCGCAATCAGCTTGATCTCCTCGTCATCCACGCTGTCCGGCGACACGGGACGGCCGGAGGCCTGCTTCAGCTCGAGCTCGAGGGCTTTCGCGTCATCGAGCCAGCGGCTGCCGGGATGGTTCTTACGGAGCGCGCCGATCGCAGCCAGCCCTTCGGCCCCGCGCCCGAGCTTGTTGAGCGCGTATGCCTTCCAGTAGTACGCTCCTTCGCTGCGCGTTCCCTTGCGCTCGATGACCTGATCGAACGCCTCGATTGCTCGGTCCCACTCGCGGCGATCGAGGTGCTGCATGCCGCGCCCGTAATAGCTGTCCGCGCGTGCCTCTGCCTTGCCGTAGTGAAAGGGCGTCGGCTGGCGCGGTTGCGGCAGCTGCGCCGGCTGCGGCGGTTGCGGCTGTGCGACGCCGACCTGTGCCAGCATGGCGTACTTTTCAGCCATGCTGGCGAGCGGCGCTGCCGTTTCGGGCAGGTCGGCCAGTGCAGGCAGATCCGCAAAGTCAGCCGGCATCGCCGGCAGCGGTGGGAGCGGCGGGAGAGCGGGCAGGCCTTTCAGGTGCATGTCGACACCGGCCATCTCGAGTTCCATGGCGGCGAGCTCGGATTTCAGTCGGACCAGATCAACATCGATCTCGGCTTTGAACTTCGGTACCGGCACGGCCGGCGCCTTCGCCGGCCGGGGCGCCTGCGCCGCCAGCGTGCCGGCTACGAGGCCGGCGAACATTACAATTCCGAGAATTCTTTGCATCAGAGTATTCCTTCGTTCACAATTTCGTTTCGTTAGCCGACGCCATCGGCTTGTCGCCACGTTCGCGTATCTGCGATCCGATTACACGCACCTTGAACAGCAGGCCCTGTGCCTCGATCCGCTGCCGCAGCGATTCGAGTTGCGCAGCCGGCAGCGTATCCGGACTGTGCGCTACCTCAATCAGGACGCGCTCGAGATCGTCCAGCACAGTGGCAACGCTGGTATCGCCCTCGGCGACGGCCGTCTGCCGGTAAAGCCGATTCGCGTTCACCAGA
Organism: Bryobacteraceae bacterium; assembly: GCA_035708545.1. Classification (GTDB taxonomy): domain Bacteria; phylum Acidobacteriota; class Terriglobia; order Bryobacterales; family Bryobacteraceae; genus DASSSG01. The sequence continues at coordinate 6,437 of DASSSG010000362.1, forward strand.
CTCTCGGCAAGCTCGCGCTCGGTCGAGAAATCGACACTCGATTCATCACTCGGCAGGTTCATGATCTCGGCAAGCACCATTTGCGAGGCATCCAGATGATCGCCAACCGCAATCACGAGAATCCGCTCGCGCACCTGCGGCGCCGAGGCGATCTGCTGTTGCGGCGTCTGCGTGTAGCGTCCGGCAAGGAAGGCGGCGATGATCAGTCCGGCAATCGTCGCAACCGGCAGCCAGCGCTCCCAGCGAAACCAGGCTGGCCATCGTCGCTTCGGTATCGCGGGCGCGATCTTTGCCCAGACCCGTGCTCCATAGTCACCGCCGCGTTCGGGCACCGGTGC
>DASSSG010000363.1:0-8850 GCA_035708545.1 Bryobacteraceae bacterium
GCCGTTACGCCTCACGCATGCAGATCGACGATCTGAGACGCATACTCCCGCAGCTCGGCTTCGACTATCGCATGAACGGTCCCGCCGGCCACTGGCAGGCCCTGTGTCCCGAGTGCAAGCGAGCGGCTATTGCCACGGCGCAGCTGAGAATTCAGGAGCAGGCCCGTGGCTAAACCTCCACTCACGACCGAGCAGCTCAACAGGCTGTACGGACCGCACCGGAACTACGCACCGCCCGGCGGCTGGGACGCGGCCGCGCAGCGCCCGCCCGACAAGCTGGTCAAGACGCACTGCTCGTTCTGCGGCATGCAATGCGGCATTCAACTCAAGGTGCGCGACAACCAGGTAATCGGCTTCGAGCCGTGGGAAGAATTCCCGTTCAATCGGGGAATGCTTTGCCCGAAGGGCGTGAAACGTTACCTGCAGGGTGCGCACCCCGACCGTCTGCTGCAGCCGCTGCTGCGCACCGACGCGGGGTTCCGGCCTGTCTCTTACGCCGAGGCACTCGACTTCACGGCGCGCCGGCTACTCGAAATCAGCGAAAAGTACGGTCCCGACGCCATCGCCGTCTACGGCGGCGCCTCGATGATCACGGAAAAGACGTACGTCCTGGGCAAGTTCGCGCGCGTGGCGCTGGGGACGAAGAACATCGATTACAACGGACGCCTGTGCATGGTTTCGGCCGGCACCGCCTACCGGCTCACCTTCGGCATCGACCGCGCCACCAATCCCTGGACCGACCTGGCGAAAGCCGACGTCGTGCTCATCGCCGGCTCAAACGTCGCCGATTGCGCGCCGATCACGACGCATTACCTGTGGCAGTGCCGGGAAGCGGGCGGCAAACTGATCGTAGTCGATCCCCGGATGACGCCCATCACGCGCAACGCCGACCTCTACCTGCCCGTGCGTCCCGGAACCGACCTCGCCCTGTTGCTCTCCATGCTGCACGTACTGGTGCGCGACCGGCTCATCGACGAGCACTACATTGCCGATCACACAACGGGATTCAGCGCGGTGCGGGATTCGGTACGTGAGTGGACGCCGGACCGCGCGGCCCGAATCACGGGCGTGCCGCCGGAAAACATCGAGAAGGCCGCGCACTGGCTCGGCCGGGCCGAACGCGCCATGGGCATTCACGCGCGCGGAATCGAGCATCACTCGAAAGGTGTCGAGAACTGCCTCGCCATGATCAACCTCTTCCTCGCCACCGGCAATTTCGGACGCGAGGGAGCCGGCTGCATGATGATCACCGGCCAGGGCAACGGGCAGGGTGGCCGTGAGCACGGCCAGAAGGCCGACCAGCTTCCCGGAATGCGTTCGATTACGGATCCCGAAGCTCGCCGCCACATTGCGAATGTGTGGGGGATCGACGAGAAAGAGCTGCCCGGACCGGGTCTGTCCGCGGTCGAGATCATGGAAGCCATCCACCGCGGCGAGATCAAGGCCCTGTTCTCGATGTGCTTCAACCCGCTCGTGTCGCTGCCCGACGCTGGCTTCACGAGCGAAGCTCTGTCCCGCCTCGAATTCTTCGGCGTGATTGATTTCTTCATGTCGGAGACCGCGCACTACGCCGACGTTGTTCTCGCCGGCAGTCTGCACGAAGAAGACGAGGGCGTCATCTGCAGCGCGGAGGGCCGCGTGCAGAAGATCAACAAAGCGGTCGATCCTCCGGGCGAGGCGCGCTCGGACGCGCGGATCGTCTGCGATCTGGCGGCAAAGCTCGGCCGCGGCCAGTATTTCCGGTTCCAGTCAACCCGCGAAATTTTCGAGGAACTGCGGCGCGCGTCTCAGGGCGGCATCGCCGACTATTACGGGATCACCTGGGAGCGCGTCGAGAAAGAGCTCGGCGTGTTCTGGCCCTGCCCGGCCGAAGACCACCCGGGCACGCCCCGGCTGTTCGAAAACGGGCGATTCTGGCACGCCGACGGCAAGGCGCACTTCCAGACAACCGAGTGGCGAGCGGGCGGTGATCCGATCGATGCCGAATATCCTGTGTATCTGACAACGGGCCGCGTCGTGAGCCATTACCTCTCGGGAACGCAGACGCGCCGCATTGGCCCGCTCGTCGATCAGTACCCGGAGCCGAGGCTCGAGATTCACCCGCGCCTCGCGCAGGCGCACGGGATATCGGAAGGAGACTGGGTCAGGGTGACAACGCGCCGCAGCGACGTGGTCGTCCAGGCGACGCTCGTCAAAACGATCCGGCCGGACACGGTTTTCATTCCTTACCACTGGCCCGGCCGCCGCAGCGCCAATCGCCTGACCCACCGCACGCTCGACCCGCGCAGCAAGATTCCCGAGTACAAAGCGTCTGCATGTCGTCTCGAGAAGGTAGCGGCGCCTGAGGACCTCGACGCCATACGCCTCGCGGAGACCGGCGGCGCGGACGGCCAGACGGCCCAGCCAGGCGCGTGATGCACGGCTACGAATTCTTTGTCGACCCCTCACGCTGCATCGGATGCCGGTCGTGTGTCGCAGCCTGTGCCGAGTGCGACAGCCATCGCGGGCAGTCGATGATCCACGTCGATTACATCGACCGGCCGAATACGATCGCCACCGTGCCGATGGTCTGCATGCACTGCGATGAGCCCACGTGCGCGCTCGTCTGCCCCGCCGATGCGATCAAGAAGGGAGAAGACGGAATTGTTCGCAGCGCGCTCAAGCCGCGCTGCATCGCGTGTTCCAACTGCGTGCTCGCTTGTCCGTTCGGGATTCCGAAGGTACACCTCGAACCCGAGCTCATGATGAAGTGCGATATGTGCTACGACCGTACTTCCGTCGGATTGCGGCCGATGTGCGCGACCGTGTGCCCCAGCCAGGCGCTCAGCTATGGGCCGCCGGACGTCATTACACGTCAACGCCGGAACGTACCGGTTCGCGATTTCCGGTTCGGCAACGAGCAAGTGACCACAAAGGTGTTCATGATGATGCCCGCGGAGCACCCGCTGCTCGATGTGGACGTCGAAGACTACATGTGGAAGGAGCCGCATGAAGAGACCGAGCAATGGCTCGTCGATGATGCCGCCCTGGCACACTAAGCCCGGTCCGGAGCCGCAGCAACCGGGTGAGCAGGCGGCGCCGGCGCACCCGCTCTGGCGCGAGGAGTTCTCGGTCCATATCGCCGAGGACAAGTATGTCCAGCGGCGTCAGTTCACGAAATTCCTCACGCTGACCAGCGCAGGCATGTTTGCGGGCAACATCTGGATCTTTCTGCGGTCGCTGTGGGACCGCCCGCACGCGCAGTTTCCGCAGGCCGTCATCGCCCGCGCTTCGCAGCTCGGCATTGGCGCCGTGAAGCTGTTCCGCTACCCCACAGAGAAAGATCCCTGCATTCTGGTGCGCGCAGCCGACGGCAAGCTCGCCGCTTACAGCCAGAAATGCACGCACCTGTCCTGCGCCGTGTACTACTCTCACGCGAACAACCGCCTCGAGTGCCCATGCCACGAAGGCTACTTCGCCGTCGATACAGGCCGCGTGCTCCAGGGTCCGCCGCCGCGCCCGCTTCCGAAGATCGCAATCGAGCAGCGTGGCGACGATATAGTCGCCATCGGTGTGCACTATGAAGGCGCTGTCTAATCCCGTACGGGCGCGCTGCCGAACGGCCATGGACGCGGCTCTGGTGCTCGTCGTCATTCTGCTGATGACGCAGATGTGGCTGCTGACGGCGACGCTCGAGAGCTACCTTGCCGGCCATCACGACGCCGCTCTGCCTGGCATGCTGCTGTCGGGCGGCCTGTTCGCGGGTTGTTTCGGTCTTTATCAGCTGGTCCAGCGGCTGGACCGCGCTCCCGAACGCGAGGAAGAACCGCACGGCCTCGGTCCGTGGCAGATCCGCTGAGCGATGGCTCACGCGTGACCCGGCGGTGCGCTTTCCCGCTCCGAGTCAGCAGCGCGGCTCTGTGGACGAGTACCCGGCCGAGATTCAGACGCGGATGCGCCGGATGCGCTGGTGATATCCCGCGACGCGGGACCGCATGAGCTCGACAGTCATGTCGGGACGCCGAGCCGCGGCAGCACCCAGCGATTCAGCACGACCCAGACCGCGACGAGAGCGAGCGGCGGCATCCAGTCAGGCATTCATTCCTCCAGAAGGCGCTCGATGGCGTCGACAAGCTGGTCCTCGCTCACTCGGCCGATCCATGACCATGCGATGCGGCCGCGGCGGTCCAGCGTCAGCGTCGTCGGCAGATGCTCCACATAACCCGACAGGACGAAATCGGGCCCGGGCAGCAGCACAGGATACGGCACTCCGAACCTGCGGACGAAGCTCGGAACAACAGCATGCGGGTCTTCATCGAGAGCGATGCCCGCGATCTCCAGGCCCCGGGATCGGTAGCGTTGGTATATGCGAACGAACTCCGGCGTTTCCTCGCGGCACGGGCCGCACCACGTTGCCCAGAAGTTGAGCACGACAACTCTGCCGGCGTGCTCACCCAGCCGCCAGCTCCCACCCTCGAGCGCCGGCAGGGTGAAATCGGGCACTGCTGCCCGCCTGGTTATCGGATTGAGCTCGGCCGTGCGAGCCGACCGAAACCAGCGCGCCGGATACCCGGACAGGACCGCCGCGACGAGAACGGCCGCCCCGACGTATGCAACAACCGATGCGGTCGGGCGCTCCACTGTCAATCAGACGACTGCGGCAACATTCAGGTGTATGTCGATGCGCGGCATGTTGAGGAGCGTGTTATGGATCAGACAGGATTTGACGGCGCGCAGTATGCCATCGCGATGCCGGTCGTCGAGACTGGGCAGGTTCACATCGATTCTGAACCTCGCGAGCCGCGACGGCGCGGATTCTTTCTCCGCATGTACGCGGACCCCAAGACCGTCTGTCGGAAGCTGCCTGGTCCTGAGATATTGCACGGCATAGAAAGCGGCGCACGTGCCGAGCGAAACCAGCAGATATTCCGGCGGCGTCATCGCCTCATCGTTTCCGCCGTTGGCCGGAGGTTGATCGCAGCGCACCCGGTGGCCGCGAGTCTCGGCCTCGAAGCTCACGCCATCGATATATCGGACGTTTACTGTCATTTTGTAAGCCTTCAGAAATGCAGATGCACTCCGATGGCGCGCGGTGACACACCCGCGGCGGAGCCTACGCGCTGGCGCTGGCTCGGCCGGAGACTTCGGGCAGAGCGGCTTCGATGGCGGCCCGCAGGTCGCCCGGTGTGAAGGGCTTTCCGATGCAGCGATACCCGGGCCGCAGATTCGCCGCTGCAATCCGGTTGAGCGCCGTTACGTAAACCACCGCTGCGTTCTGGTTTGCGCGAATCTGATGTGCGGCCTCGATGCCGCTGATCGAACCCTGCAGTTGCACGTCCATCAGGATTACGTGCGGCCTGAGTTCGCCGGCTTTTCGAATCGCTTCTTCGCCGCTCGTCGCTGTGCCAACGGCGGCGTAGCCAAGACGCCGCAACATGAACTCGAGATCAGCCGCGATGATCGCTTCGTCCTGGACGATCAGAACTGTAATGCCCGCGGCCGCTCTGTTCATACCATCGGGGACCTGCCTGTGCCCGTCGTTCCATCCCCCGGACAATCTCTGCCGAGGCTTTTCAACGGCCTGGTGAGTATGTGCACCAGGCGACTCGGTATTTCGGATCGAGGAGCACGAAGACGCGATCGCGGACACTCTCGACGAAGATCCGGAGCCGATCGTCGGTGGAGCACGCCGCGGAACTCACCACGATGCTTTGGACTCAGGCCAGAGGTGAAATGATACTCTCACCGCGGTTTGTCACCGCAAAGCCCGCTTTCCGGTCCGCCGCCAGCGCGGGTAGAATCATTGCTGACGTCTTTTCGCGTCGGAGGCTTGTCCAGTGCCCCGCGCCATCGCGCTCGTCGCCAGTGCCGCTCTGCTCGCCAGCCATGCCGCGCGTGCGCGCCCGCAGGCCGAGCAAAGCAGAATCTCGTACACGCGAGACATCCGGCCCATCTTCGAAGCGAGCTGCTGGAAGTGTCACGGAGGCGCCGTGCAGTTGTCGAAGCTCGATCTGCGCACCCGCGATTCCGCGCTCGCAGGCGGGGTGCACGGCCCGGCGATTGCGCCAGGCAAGCCTGACGCCAGCAAGCTCTTCCGGATGGTGGCGGGCCTTGACAAGCCCGCAATGCCGCTCGACGGCAAACTGACGCCGGCCCAAATCCAGGCAATTCGTGCGTGGATCGAGCAGGGTGCGGTCTGGGAAGCGGGTGCGACGGCTGGAGTCGCCCCTGCGAAATCCCCTTCCGTGGCACTCGAGGACTGGACGCTGCCGCAGGAGGCGCGCAGTTACTGGGCATTCCGGAAGCCGGCGCGCACCCCGGTGCCGATAACCGCGAACGCGCGCATGAACCGCCACCCCGTTGACGCGTTTCTGATGAAGACGATGGCGGAGCGCGGGCTGAAGCCTGCGCCCGAGGCAGACCGCCGGACGCTGGTACGGCGCGCCTTCCTCGATCTCATCGGCATACCACCGTCACCTTCGGAGGTGGCCGAGTTTGTGGACGACAGGTCGCCTGATGCATGGGAACGCCTCATCGAGCGCCTGCTGGCCTCGCCGCACTATGGCGAGCGCTGGGGCCGCCACTGGCTGGACGTGGCCCGCTATGCCGACTCGAACGGCTATGAGCACGATTTCGATCGGCCGAATGCATGGCGGTATCGCGATTACGTCATCCAGTCATTCAATAAAGACACGCCTTACAACGTGTTTCTGCGCGAACAGATCGCCGGCGACGAGCTCGACTGGGTGACGCACGACAGCCTGATCGCGACCGGGTTCCTGCGGAGCTACGCGAAGGTCGGCTTTCGCGAGAAGGACAACCCGGAGTTCCGTTACGAGTACCTCGACGACATGATCGCCACGATCGGGCGTGGAGTGCTTGGTTTGACGGTGCAGTGCGCGCGCTGTCACAACCATAAATTCGATCCCATCGGGCAGAGCGACTATTACCGGCTGCAGGCATCGCTGTTCGGCTACGTCGAGGTGGATCATCCGCTGACCTCGCCCGAGGAGGCCGAGGCGTACGAGAAGAAACAGGCAGCGGTGAACGCGCGCGTAGACGAGTTGCGCGCGGAGATACGGACGATCGAGAACCCGTACCGTGATGTGCTGCTGGTCGAAAAGTATAAGAAGTTTCCGCAGAACGTGCAGCAGGCGATCGCCACACCCGAGGCACAACGCACGCCCGGACAGGTGTTGCTCGCCAACCAGGTGATCCGAACCGTGTCGGTGGCGAGTGGCGAGATCGATCGCATCATGAAGCCGGATGAGCTCGCCGCGAAGAAGCGCCTGCTCGCGCGTATTGTCGAAGCGGAGAAGGAGCGGCCTGCGCCGATTCCAGTGGCCATGGGCGTCACTGACGGCGATTACCGATTCGCCCCGGACGGTCCGGGCGACGAGCCCGCGCCGGGCAAGGGCATCAAAAAGGAAGCCATCGAGGGAAGTTTCCTGCATCGCGGTCCCGGTCAATACATCGCACCGCCTTCGTACTTTCTGGTTCGCGGCGACGTGAATGCGCGCGGTTCGATCATGCGGCCGGGCTTCCCGGCCGTCATCAGCACCGCTGGCACGCCGGCGGCAATCCCGCCCGCGCACGGCCGCACTTCCGGCCGCCGCCGCGCCCTTGCGGAATGGCTCGTCTCGCCTGATAATCCGCTGACGGCGCGAGTCCTCGTGAACCGGATCTGGCATCATCACTTCGGCCGGGGCATCGTGGCCACGCTCGATAATTTCGGCAAAATGGGCGAACCACCGACGCATCCGGAGCTGCTCGACTGGCTTGCGCTCGAGTTCATGGATCGCGGCTGGAGCATCAGGCAGATGCACAGGCTGTTGATGAGGTCGGAAGCGTACAAAATGTCGTCACAGTTCGCCGAGGCCCAAAATACCGAGCGCGATCCCGAAAACCGGTACCTGTGGCGCTTCCGCGCGCGCCGGCTGGATGCGGAGATCGTGCGGGATTCTATTCTGGCCGTCAGCGGCGGTCTCAATCGCGAGATCGGCGGACCGGCGGTATTTCCGAAGCTCGAGCCGGAAGTGCTGAGCTCGATGCGGAACGGCATCTGGCGCAAGGAAGAGGACGGGCCGAAGGTGTGGCGGCGCAGCGTGTACATCTATCGCAAGCGCGGGCTGCCCTTCCCGCTGCTCGAGACCTTCGATCTTCCGGATCAGAATGTCTCCTGCGGCGCCCGCAGCAACTCGACGGTGCCTACCCAGGCACTGATGTTGCTGAATGACGAGTTCGTGGTGCGGCAATCGGAGGTGTTTGGCAGCCGCGTGCGGGAAAGCGTACCGAATGACGCGGAGCGGCAGGTCGATCTCGCATACGCGATCGCGCTGGGGCGGCCGCCGAATGAGAACGAGCGTAAGCTGGCGCTCGAGTTTATTGCGAGGCACGATCTCACCGGTCTGGCTCACGTTCTGATGAACCTGAATGAATTCGTGTATTTGAGGTAAGCGGTGCGAAGCTTCCGTTCACGGCGTGATTTTCTCTTCGAGACCTGCGGCGGCATCAGCGGTCTCGGGCTGCTTTGGCTGCTTGACAGCGACAAGCTGCTGGCGGGCGAGTGTGCCGATTCCGGCGCCGCCACTGCCGCGAAAAAGCCCCACTTCACCCCGCGCGCGCGCAGTGTCATTTCATTGTTCATGAGCGGCGGCGTCAGCCACGTGGACACGTTCGATCCGAAGCCGGCGCTCACTCGCTATGCGGGTCAGCCGCTGGCGGGCAAGGGCGAGATCATCGTGCGGCAGGGGCACCCCGGACCTCTGATGCCGAGTCCGTTCGAGTTCCGGAAGTATGGCCAGAGCGGCCTCGAGGTCTCTGAAATCTTCCCGCGCATCGGCTCGCACGCAGACGAGCTGGCCGTGCTTC
>DASSSG010000364.1:0-5611 GCA_035708545.1 Bryobacteraceae bacterium
AGCGCTACCGCCTCGGTCCCGAAGTTATCGTCGAGCTGACGAAGTTGCGCGCGCCGTGCAACACCATCGAAGTGTACGGACCCGCCATCAAAAGCGATATCTTCGACGCGCAGGTGAAAGCGGGCGATTTCACCTCGCCGCGCTGGGCAATGAGCGGCATGTACGCTTCTGTCGTGGTGCCCGGCATCATTCGCCGCGGCGATCCCATTATTCTCATGGCGGAATCCGCCTGAGCGTCAGCGTGCGATAATCGCTCGGGGACGTGGCCGTCTCCGCTCGATGCAGCGTCTGCTCGAAGACATCGGCTTCCGCGATCCCGCGCGCGCAATGGCCGACCTGCAGGCTGTCGAACGAACCATGCAACCGAGCGTCGACGCGAGGCTGCCTTTCCTGCTCGCATCCTCGCCGGATCCCGACGCTGCTCTGCAGTACCTGGCGCGCATGAGCCAGGAACAGGGCGACAGCTTCCGCGAACTGATTGACGAGGCGCCCGCGCTCCACTACCTCATCACCGTCGCCTCCTACAGCCGCTTCCTCGCCGAAGAAGTCCTCCAGCACCCCGAATGGATCGAGGAGCTGACAGAGAGCCCCGATGAGATGTTCCGCGTGCGCTCGACCGAGGAGTTCACGGCGGCGCTTGCGCGCTGGATCGGCCCGGCCGCCGGAGCGGCTCCGGCGCGCGTGCTCGCGCTGTTCCGCCGGCATGAGCTGCTTCGCATTCTGCTGCGCGACGCGCTCGGCTACGCGACTCTCTCCGAGGTCGCCGAGGAGTTGTCGAACCTCGCCGACGCAATCCTCGACGTTGCGTATCGCCGCATACGTGCGGAGCTGGTCAGCCGCTATGGCACGCCGCGCTTTCAGAACGCCGCGGGTGAGTCGCAGGAGTGCGGTTTCTCCGTGATCGCGCTGGGCAAGCTCGGCGGGCGTGAGCTGAACTACAGCTCCGATATCGACCTGATGTTCATCTACGGAGGCAACGGCCAGACCGACGGTGCATCGCCGATCAGCAACAAGGAATTTTTCAAGAAGCTCGCGAATCACTACACCGACTTGCTGTCGACCTACACATCGCGGGGCGTCTGCTATCGCGTGGATCTGCGGCTGCGCCCCGACGGTCGGCTCGGCGAAGTGGTGGTGTCGCTCGACGGCGCGAAATCGTACTACCAGTCCCGTGCGCGCGACTGGGAACTCCAGATGCTCATCAAAGCGCGTATCGCGGCGGGCGAGCCCGAGCCCGGCTGCGAGCTGCTCGACGCCGTCGAACCGAGAATTTACGAGTCCACCACGAACTTCTCCGCCGTCGAGGCCGTCTCCGCCACGCGCGAACGCATCCACGAGAAGGCGATGGCGCGCCGGGGCGGCAGCAAGGACGTCAAGCTCACACGCGGCGGCATCCGCGACATCGAGTTCCTTGTCCAGTGCCTGCAGCGCCTCCACGGTGGCCGCGAGTCCTGGGTCCGCCACGGCGGCACTCTGCTCGCTCTGTTTCGGCTGCGCGACAAAGGCATGTTATCGGAAAGCGAATACTCGCGGCTTGCGGGCGCCTACCAGTTTCTTCGCCACCTCGAGCACCGCCTTCAGTTCCTCGAGGACCGGCAGACGCACGTGCTGCCTGCCGATGCGGCCGACCTGGAAGTGCTTGCGCGCCGGATGCCTGCGTCCATGCTGGCCGGCACGCTGAGTGCCGACGCGCTGCGGCGCGAACTGAACCGTCACCTCGAGAACGTCCAGGAAACTTACGAACGGGTGATTCACTCCCAGCAGCCGCTGTATTATTCGCAGCACCCGCTGTACTATTCGTTAGTTCCGGGCCCTTCACTCGATGAGGTGCCCGCGCCCGACACCCTGTCGCCGCCCGCGCCGGCGGCGAGCAATCTCATCCGCTTCCTCGACAAGACCGCGCCCGAGCTGTCCCGCCAGATCGCCGCGAGCCCGCTCCGGCGAGGCTTTCGCGCCTTCGAGAGTTTCCTCGAGAACGTCATGCCCGACACCTCGCTGCTCGCCGCTCTCGACACTTCGCCCCAGCTCGCGCAGGACGTTATCGACATCTTCGAGAACAGCCCGCACTTCGCCGAGGAACTGATTCGCGCGCCCGAGTTCGTGAACGAAATAGCACAGATTCGCAGCGCTCCCGGGCGAAACCGGCCACCCGGTCCGGCGGACCTCGAAACGCCTCAGCAGCTCCGCCGCTACTTTCGCCGCGAGATGCTGCGCATTCAGAGCGAGAGCATCTGCCTTGCACGCCCGATCTTCGAGACGCTCGGCCGGACATCAGATCTCGCCGACGTGGTAATCGCCGCGGCGTATCGGATTGCGGTGCAGCAGGTGGCGGGAACTTCGGCGGCCGCGGATCCCTCCTCCGAGCCCCGCGACGAGATGATGGTTGTCGCCCTCGGCCGCCTCGGCATGCGCGAATTCGACCTCGGTTCAGACGCCGATCTCAATTTCATCCTGCCCGACAGCGAGGCGGCCGAACTCGGCTTCTGGACGCGAGTCGCCAGTCGCATGATTGACGTGATCGCGGCCTACACCGGAGAAGGGACGATGTTCACCGTCGACACCCGCCTGCGGCCAAACGGCCGTGAAGGTCCGCTGGTCCAGCTCGTCGGCGGTTACCTCGACTACTTCGAACACCGGGCCGAGGCCTGGGAGGGTATTACCTGGATGAAGTCGCGCGCCGTGGCCGGCCGGATCGATGCCGCGACGCAGTTCCTCACTCGACTGCAGGAGGTCGACTGGCGGCGCTACGGCCAGAGTGGCCGCTCGCGTGACGATCTGCGCCAGATGCGCGCGCGCCTTGAGCATGAGCAGGGCGAGGCCAATCCGCTCAAAGCCGGCTTCGGCGGCTACTACGATATCGACTTCGCCCTCATGTACCTGCGGCTGCGCAGTGCCGGCATCTTCTTCAAGGTTCTGAACACGCCCGAACGCATCGACGTAATTGAGCGGATGGGACATCTCGAGCGCGAAGACGCGCAGTTGCTGACCGACGCCGCCATCCTGTATCGCGGCATCGATCACGGCCTGCGCGTCTACTCGGGTCACGCCGAGGGTCGCCTTCCGCAATCCGAGGTGCACCTGCGGACTCTGACGAACCTCGTGCGCCGCTGGACCCCCGAGCACCTGCACGATCAGCCGCTTCCGGTCGAGCTCGCGCAGATCCAGGCCGGGACACGCGCCTGCTTCCGCCGCCTGTTCGGCTGAAGTGGCCGCGATGCACGGGACCGAGCCGCGACCGTAAGGGAGCGGAAGCAGAATGCGTACTCGCTGTGCTCAGATTCCCCTCGCCTGGTCAGCACCTGGCCAAATGCATCACTTTGATGTCGCGCACCCGGCTGAACGCGCGCGTGTACGGCGGCCCGTGCCCGGTGTAAAGTAACAGCGAATGCTCAGGCAACAACTCGCGAAGAATCCGGCGGGAGCCTATCACGGCGTGCCCTGGCGTTGCCACGAGATCAGCCGCATCGAAGCCCTGAGCGATGCCGTTTTCGCGTTTGCCATCACGCTGCTCATCGTGGCTCTCGAGGTGCCCGAAACTTTCGACGCGCTCTGGGCGAAGATGCACGGCTTTGTCGCCTTCGCTATCAGCTTCGCCCTGCTGTTTCACGTCTGGTACGCGCAGCACACGTTCTTCCGGCGTTACGGCCTGCAGGACGGCCCCACGGTTGTGCTCAATGGCGCGCTGCTGTTCCTGGTGCTGTTCTACATGTACCCGCTGAAGTTTCTCTTCGCGTTTCTGGTGAGCATGTTCACCGGCGGCCACGGCATCGCTCACCTGCCCGACGGCCGTACCGAGCCCATGGTTGCCAACGTCGCGCAGGCGAAAACGATGATGATCGTCTACGCCGCCGGCTTCATCGCGGTGTTTGCGGTCTTTGTGCTCCTCTATATACACGCGGTTCGCAAACGGCACGAGATCGGCCTGACCGACATTGAGGTCTTCGACGCACGCGAGAGCATCGGCGAGCATCTGGTGATGGTCGCCGTGGGAGCGCTCTCGATCGCGGTGCTCTTTGCTACCGGCTCGCCCGGGCTGTCAGGCTTCACCTACGGCCTGATCGCGCCTGCCCAGAGCGTTCACGGAGTGCTGCGCGGGCGCCAGCGGCGCCGGCTGTTCGGCGTCTGACCCGCCGAAGAGGCAGGTTCTCGCCGGCGAGACGCGACAATAGCAGAACGGGCTGTTTCTTGCCATGCGCATCCTCCTGGGGTATTTGCGTCATTACTGGAAACTGGTTGCCGCGGCGCTTGTGCTCGCCGCCATCAATCAAATCTTCTCCCTGCTTGACCCGCTGATCTTCCGCCATATCATCGACTCTTACGCAACCCGGTACCGCGAATACACGAGCTCGGAGTTCTTTCGCGGTGTCAGCGTTCTGCTTGCCGCCGCCGTCGGGGTCGCGTTCGTCTCTCGGGTGGCGAAGAACTTTCAGGACTATTTCGTAAACGTTATTACCCAGCAGGTCGGCGCCCGCATCTACGCCGATGGCATCCGGCACTCGCTCGAGCTTCCGTACACCCTGTTTGAAGACCAGCGCAGTGGAGAGACGCTGGGCAAGCTCCAGAAGGTACGGACCGATGTCGAGAGGTTTATCTCGCTCGCAGTCAATCTCGTCTTTACGACGCTGATCGGTCTCGTCTTCGTAATGATCTACTCGGCGCGTACCCACTGGTCGGTCGCGCCGGCATATCTCGTGACGGTTCCGCTGATCGGCGGGCTGAGCTCGCTGCTCAGCCGCAAGATCAAGGACGTCCAGAAACAGATCGTCCGCGAGACGACGGCCCTGGCGGGAGCGACCACGGAATCTCTGCGCAATATCGAGCTGGTCAAAAGTCTCGGCCTTGCCAAACAGGAGATTGGGCGGCTGAACGCCACCACCGCGAAGATCCTTCAGCTCGAGCTGAAGAAGATCCGCTACCTGCGTAGTCTGAGCTTCGTGCAGGGAACGTTCGTGAACCTGCTGCGGACGTCGATCCTGTTCCTGATGCTGTACCTGATATTCACGCAGCGCATCACGGTCGGGCAGTTCTTCGCGCTGTTCATTTACTCATTCTTTATCTTTGGCCCGCTGCAGGAGCTTGGCAACGTGATCAACGTCTACCGCGAGACCGAAGTCTCGCTGCAGAACTTCGATGCCATTTTGAAGCTGCCGCCCGAAGTCCGTCCCCGGCGGCCCGTCGCCGTCGACGTTCTCGAGGCGCTGCGCTTCGAAGACGTGACGTTCCAACACCCGTCGGCTGCGCTGCCTGCTCTGCGCGGCATCTCCTTCGAGGTGCGTCGCGGCGAGACCATCGCTTTTGTCGGACCCTCGGGCGCGGGGAAGACCACGCTCGTGAAACTGCTGGTTGGCTTGTACCGGCCGAAGGCGGGTCACATCTATTACAACGGCACACCCGAAGACGAAGTCGCGATCGAGGGTCTGCGGGAACGCTTCGGATTCGTCACGCAGGATGCGCAGCTTTTCTCGGGCTCGATTCGCGAGAACCTGCGCTTCGTCCGGCCCGAAGCAACAGACTACGAGTGCCTGGAGGTGATCCGTCAGGCGTCGCTCGACAGCCTCCTGCGCCGGGCGGACAAGGGTCTGGACACCGTAATCGGCGAAGGCGGCATGAA